>NZ_JBGLYV010000130.1:0-13960 GCF_047304225.1 Pseudomonas sp. Pseusp3
GTCAACGATAACGCGACCAGTCTGGCTCCCCACGGTGGTCTCGGGTTTTTCGCGAGCAGGCTCGCTCCTACAGGGGGATCTGCGATGTTCTGCAGAGTCCTGCTGAAACCAGTAAACTGCTGCACGTTTTTCCTCGAGTGTGTTTTTCATGCAAATTGCTTTGGCGCCCATGGAGGGGTTGGTCGACGACATCCTGCGCGATGTGCTGACCCGCGTGGGCGGTATTGACTGGTGCGTGACCGAGTTCATTCGGGTCAACGACCAGTTGCTGACACCAGCCTATTTCCACAAATTCGGCCCGGAGTTGCTCAACGGTGCCCGGACAGCCTCCGGCGTGCCGCTGCGTGTGCAACTGCTCGGCTCCGATCCGGTGTGCCTGGCAGAAAATGCCGCGCTGGCTTGCGAGCTGGGTTCCGAAGTAATCGACCTGAACTTCGGCTGTCCGGCCAAGACCGTCAACAAATCCCGTGGTGGCGCGGTACTGCTCAAGGAGCCAGAGCTGCTCAACCAGATCGTCGAGCACGTTCGTCGTGCCGTCCCCGCACACATTCCGGTCACCGCCAAGATGCGCCTCGGCTTCGACAGCCCGGACGGTTCACTGGTGTGTGCCACGGCCCTGGCCGAAGGCGGAGCGGAACATATCGTGGTGCACGCAAGGACCAAGGTGGATGGCTACAAGCCACCAGCCCACTGGGAGTGGATTCCGCGCGTGCAGGATGTGGTCAAGGTGCCGGTGTTCGCCAATGGTGACATCTGGAGCGTCGAAGACTGGCGCCGCTGCCGCGAGATCAGCGGCGTGGAAGACATCATGCTCGGGCGTGGCCTGGTCTCCCGTCCGGATCTCGCCCGGCAGATCGCCGCGGCGCGAGCCGGTGAAGAGGTGGTCGAGATGACCTGGGCCGAGTTGCTGCCGCTGATCCAGGACTTCTGGCTGCAAGCCAAGGCGCAGATGACGCCACGCCAATCGCCGGGGCGCCTGAAGCAATGGCTGGCGATGCTGACCCGCAATTATCCCGAAGCGGTGGAGCTCTTCACCGTCCTGCGTCGTGAGACCGAACTGGATAACGTCTCGCGCTTGTTGGGGCTGCCGGTGGCTGAGGCCGCCTGAAACTTTTTTTAAAAAAAAGCAGAAAATACTCTCTTGAAATGCAATCAGCGGTCCCTATCTAAGGGTTACGCGATGCCGAATTCGGGTCGCGGAGACAAAAAACCTTGCTGATTGTTTTCAGGAGATTTGCATCATGGCTACTACATTTTCCATGGCACCACTGTTCCGTTCCTCGGTAGGTTTCGACCGTTTCAACGATCTGTTCGAAACCGCCCTGCGCAATGAGCCAGGCAGCACCTATCCACCCTATAACGTGGAAAAGCACGGCGACGACGAGTACCGCATTGTCATCGCAGCGGCTGGTTTCCAGGAAGAAGACCTGGAGCTGGAAGTCGAAAAGGGTGTGCTGACCATCAGTGGCGGCAAGCGTGACGCGAACACAGACGTCACTTATCTGTATCAGGGCATCGCGCAGCGTGCCTTCAAGCTGTCCTTCCGTCTGGCGGACCACATCGAGATCAAGGCTGCCGGCCTGAGCAACGGTCTGTTGAGCATCGACCTGCTGCGGGTGATCCCGGAAGAGGCGAAAGCCAAGCGCATCCCGATCAACGGGGCGCAGAAGCCGGCTCTGCAACACTGAGTCAGAGCAAGAGAAAAGGGCGCCATTGGCGCCCTTTTTTTGTGACCGTGTGCCGTCACTTCAGGAGTTTTTGAAACGCCTCCACCGGTAACGGCTGGCTGTGCAGATACCCCTGGTAGAAGTGACAATCCAATCCCTGCAAGAACTCCAGTTGCTCCGCTGTCTCGACCCCTTCGGCAATCACTTTCAAATCCAGGCTGTGGGCCATGGCGACGATGGCGCGGATGATCTCGGCGTCGTTCGGGTCGCTGGTGGCGTCGCGGATGAACGACTTGTCGATTTTCAGGGTGTCGACCGGCAAGCGCTTGAGGTAGGTCAGCGAGGAATAGCCGGTGCCGAAGTCGTCCATGGCGAAGCTCACGCCGAGTTTTTTCAGGCGGCGCATTTTGTTGATGGTGTCTTCCAGGTTCTGGATCACGATGCCTTCGGTGATTTCCAGCTTCAGCAACGTGCAGGGTAGCCCGTAGGTGGCGAGGCTGTTTTCGACCCGTTCGACGAAATCGTTCTGGCGGAACTGGCGCGGGCTGATGTTCACGCACAGGCTGAATTTGTATGGATTCACCAGTCCGTCGTCGATCAATTTCTTGAAGGCCTTGCAGGCTTCGTCGAGGATCCAGGTGCCGACCTCCAGAATCAGTCCGCTGTCTTCCAGCACCTTGATGAAGTCGGTGGGCGATTGCGCGCCGAGCTCCGGATGATTCCAGCGCACCAGGGCCTCGGCGCCGACGATGCGGTCGCCCCGGGCGTCGACCTGGGGTTGGTAATGCACGTGAAACTCGCCCCGGGACAGGGCCAGGCGCAAGTCGGTTTCCATGCGCAGGCGTTCGCTCGCGGCCTTCTGCATGGTGTTGTGGTACATCTGCGCGGTATTGCGCCCCGAGTCCTTGGCGCGATAGAGCGCGATGTCGGCGCGCTTGAGCAGGTCGGTCGGGGTCGAACCGTGATCAGGGATCAGCGCGATGCCGATGCTTGGCGTCACTTGCAGGCGCTGGCCGTCGAGGAACATAGGTTCCGACAGCAGTTCGCGGATGGTGTCGGCCAGTTCGCGAACCTGATCGCTGACTTCGCTGCGCGAACCTTCGAGACCGCTGAGCAGCACCACGAACTCGTCACCGCCCAGGCGCGCAACGGTGTCCTCCATGCGCACGCTGGCTTCCAGGCGCGCGGTGATGATTTTCAGCACGGTATCGCCCACCGGGTGCCCGAGGGAGTCGTTGATGTGCTTGAAGTGGTCGAGGTCGAGGAACATCAGCGCGCCACGCAGGTTATGACGTTTGAGCAGGGCGATCTGCTGGCTCAGGCGGTCCATCAGCAATGCGCGGTTGGGCAGGTTGGTCAATGGGTCGTGGTAGGCCAGGTGACGAATCTGCGCTTCGGCGTTTTTCAGCAGGCTCACGTCTCGCGCGGTCAACAGCAGGCAGGCGGTTTCGTTGAGGGTGATCGGCTCCACCGAGACTTCGACGGTGAGCAGTTCGCCGCGCTTGTTGCGCCCGAGCATTTCCTGATGATGAACCCGACCCTTGATTTGCAGTTCCGCCAGCAGTGCCGAGCGTTGTTTTTCTTCCGCCCAGATCCCGACCTGGTACACCGTGCGGCCCACCACTTCCTCGGCGCGGTAGCCGGTCAGGCGGCAGAAGCCGTCATTGACCTCCAGATAGCGCCCGGTGTCGCGTTCGGTGATGGTGATGGCATCGGGGCTTGAGTGGAAGGCCTTGGCGAATTTTTCTTCACTGGCCTTGAGCGCCGCTTCCGAACGCTGTTGCTGGGTGATATCGCGCAGCGTGGTGACGATGCAGGGCTGGTCGCCAACGCTGATCTGGCGGCTGGAAATCACGCAAGTCAGGGCCTGTCCATCCTTGTGCTGGACCAGAATGGCGACATTGTTCAGGCCTTGTTCGCGGATCACTTGTTCGATCCGTCGCAGGCTTTTCGCCGAGGCGTCCCACAGGCCGATTTCGTCGGCGCTGCGGCCAATCACATCGGCGGTGCTCCAGCCGAACGTCTGGGTGAAGCTGGAGTTGATTTCAATGAACAGACCGCTGTCCTGGTGGGTGACGCAGATCGGGTCGGGACTGACCTGGAACAGCGTGGCGAATTTCTCTTCGGAGGCCACCAGCCGTTGTTCGCGTTCCACCTGGTCCGTGATGTCGAGCAATGTGCCGGCCATGCGCACCGGCACGCCGTTTTCATCGCGGTAGAGGCGGGCGCGGCTTTCCAGGTAGCGCGAGCTGCCGTCGGGCAATTGCACGCGGTAGGTCAATTGATAGTTGCCGGCCGGGCCTTCACGCAGGCTGCGGTAGGCGTCGCGCATGGTGTCGCGTTCTTCGCCGGGCACGCCTTCGAAGAACTCGTCGAAGGACTCGTGGAAGGGTTTGGCGTCCAGGCCGTGCAGTTGGGCGGCCCGTGCCGATCCGTAGAGCATGCCACTGGGAATGTGCCAGTCCCAGGTGCCGAGTTGCGCCGAGTCCAGGGCCAGGTCGAGGCGCTCCTGGCTGTCCTTGAGGGCCTGTTCGGCGACTTTGCGTTCGGTGGTGTCAAGGAACGTGCTCAGCAGATAGGGCTGGCCTTCGAGCTCGACTTTTTGCGCACTGAGGATGCCGTCATGGATCTGGCCGTTGCTGGCGCGAAACTGCACTTCCATGCTGACCAGGTCGCCTTTGGCTTTAGTAGCCTTGACCAGGTCGGCCCGTTGCTCGGGATGCACCCACAGCCCCAGTTCGAGGGTGGTGCGGCCGATCGCGTTTTGCACCGGCCAGCCGAACAGGCTTTCGAAGTACTGGTTGGCTTCGGAGATCAGGCCGTCTTCCTGGCGGGTCAGCAGGACCATGTTCGGGCACAGGTGAAACAGGGTGGCGAAGCGTTTTTCCGAACTGCTCAGCGCCTGTTCGCGCTGGCGCTGGTGAGTGATTTCGCGGATCACGCCGATCATTCGTGGCCTGCCGTGCTTGTCCGGCAACAGGCTGCCGCTGATTTCCAGCCAGTGCAGGCTGCCATCGGGCCAGCGAATGCGGTGGTGCATGGCCTGCTCCAGCGGTGCGCCGGCGATGACCGCATGGAAGGCGCGAAGGGTTTTCGCGCGGTCTTCCGGCGGCAACAGGTCGAGGTATTCCAGATCATGTGGCAGCGGTTTCCGGGGATCGAAGCCGAACAGTGCCTGTGTGCCCCGGGACCAGCTGATCTGCCCGCGCTCGATGTCCCAATACCAGGCGCCCAGGCGCGCGCCGTTGAGCGCGGCCAGTAATTGCGAGGCGCTTTCCCAGCTCTGTTCGGAGCTTTTCGGGTCAAGTGCCTGAATACGCGGCATCGGCGGAATACGGTCAACAGATTTCGGCATTGGTAAGCCTTGAGCTGAGTTTGGGCATTTGTTGCAGGTGTTCGCGGCTCTATAGGAGTAGCACAAGTTAGCCTTGAGTCCCTGGCAGATCGAGTTGAGCGTCCAGCAGGGCCATGAAGGCCCGCGCAGCATTCGACAGCGTCCTTTCCGTGTGCAGGATATAGCCTAGCTGGCGAGTGAGCTGTATGCCCGGCAAAGGTATGCGCGCCACCTGATCATCGAGCATGGTGCGCGGCAAAACACTCCAGGCCAGGCCGATCGAGACCATCATCTTGATGGTTTCCAGGTAGTTGGTGCTCATGGCGATGTTTGGCGTCAGGCCTTGGGCTTCGAACAGCCGCTGCACGATGTGGTGGGTAAAGGTGTTGCCGCCGGGGAACACCGCCGGGTGTCGGGCGATGTCCGCCAGGCTGACTTTGCCGTTGTTGAGCAGAGAATGCTCCGGGGCGACCACGAAATCCAGCGGGTCGTCCCACACCGGCGTGGCCTTGACCAGTGCATGGGGTTCCGGTGCCAGGGTGATGACCGCCAGTTCGGCGCGGCCATGCAGGATTTCCTCATAGGCCACTTCCGAATCGAGGAACTGGATATCCAGCGCGACGTCTGGATAGCGTCGGGTGAACTCTCTTAATAAAGGCGGCAAACGGTGCAGGCCGATGTGGTGACTGGTGGCCAGGGTCAGACGACCGGTCACCTCGCCGGTGAGGTTGGTCAGGGCCCGGCGCGTATCATCGAGGACGTTCAGAATCTGATAGGCCCGCGGCAACAGGGCGCGCCCGGCTTCGGTCAGGCCCACTTCACGACCCAGTCGGTCGAACAGCCGCACCTTCAATTGCTGCTCCAGCCCGGCGATGCGTTTGCTGATGGCGGGTTGGGTCAGGTGCAGGCGTTCGCCGGCGCCGGAGAAGCTTCCGGTCTCGGCGATGGCGATAAAGGCATTGAGATTGGCCAGGTCCATGGATGCATTCCAGTTGGTTATCCAAAGCATAAAAAATATGAATTTGAGTTATTTAATGTAACCCCCTAGGATCGACCTCACAAGCCAAAGGGTTATTGAAATCGTCAAAGCCCGGGGCATAGAAACAAGCTGATGAGGAAACCGTCTGATGGCCGGCAAAACGCTCTACGACAAGCTCTGGGATTCGCATTTGGTCAAGCAGCGCGACGATGGCTCTGCGCTGATCTACATCGATCGTCACATCATCCACGAAGTGACCTCGCCGCAAGCCTTTGAAGGCCTGCGTCTGGCCGGGCGCAAGCCATGGCGCATCGATGCCAACATCGCGACCCCGGACCACAACGTACCGACCACACCGGAGCGCAAGGGCGGCATCGACGCCATCGTTGACCAGGTCTCGCGTCTGCAAGTCCAGACCCTCGATGACAACTGCGACGAGTACGGCATCGTCGAATTCAAGATGAATGACGTTCGCCAGGGCATCGTCCACGTCATCGGCCCGGAGCAGGGCGCAACCTTGCCGGGCATGACCGTGGTCTGCGGCGACTCCCATACTTCGACCCATGGCGCATTCGGCGCATTGGCTCATGGTATCGGCACCTCCGAGGTCGAGCACGTGCTCGCCACCCAGTGCCTGGTCGCCAAGAAAATGAAGAACATGCTGGTGCGCGTCGAAGGCCAATTGCCGTTCGGCGTCACCGCCAAGGACATCGTGCTTGCCGTGATCGGCAAGATCGGTACCGCTGGCGGTAACGGCCACGCCATCGAATTCGCCGGCAGCGCGATTCGCGACCTGTCCGTGGAAGGCCGCATGACCATCTGCAACATGTCCATCGAAGCCGGCGCTCGCGTTGGGCTGGTAGCCGCCGACGAAAAAACCGTGGCCTATGTGAAGGGCCGTCCATTTGCTCCGAAGGGCGCGGAGTGGGATCTGGCCGTTGAGGCCTGGAAAGATCTGGTCTCCGACGCCGATGCCAGGTTCGACACCATCGTTGAGCTCGACGCCACCCAGATCAAGCCGCAAGTCAGCTGGGGTACTTCGCCGGAAATGGTCCTGGCGGTCGATCAGAACGTGCCGGACCCTGCGAAGGAAATGGACCTGGTCAAGCGCGATTCCATCGTGCGCGCCTTGAAGTACATGGGTTTGACCGCCAATCAGGCGATCACCGACATTCAGCTCGACCGCGTGTTCATCGGTTCCTGCACCAACTCGCGGATCGAAGACTTGCGTGCTGCGGCCGTGATCGCCAAGGGCCGCAAGGTGGCTTCGACCATCAAGCAGGCCATCGTGGTGCCGGGCTCGGGCCTGGTGAAGGCGCAGGCCGAATTGGAAGGCCTGGACAAGATTTTCCTCGAGGCCGGTTTCGAATGGCGCGAGCCGGGTTGCTCGATGTGCCTGGCGATGAACCCGGACCGTTTGGAGTCGGGCGAGCATTGCGCCTCGACCTCCAACCGCAACTTCGAAGGCCGTCAGGGCGCCGGCGGTCGTACCCACCTCGTCAGCCCGGCCATGGCCGCGGCCGCCGCTGTGAACGGTCGTTTCGTCGACGTCCGTGAAATGATTCAGGGAGCGCAGTAAGCATGAGAGCATTTACCCAACATACTGGTCTTGTTGCACCTTTGGATCGTGCCAACGTCGATACCGACCAGATCATCCCGAAGCAGTTCCTGAAGTCGATCAAGCGTACGGGCTTCGGCCCGAACCTGTTCGATGAGTGGCGCTACCTGGATGTGGGGCAGCCGTACCAGGACAACTCCAGGCGTCCGCTGAACAAGGACTTCGTCCTCAACGCCGAACGTTACCAGGGCGCCAGCGTCTTGCTGGCCCGCGAGAACTTCGGTTGCGGCTCCAGCCGCGAGCACGCGCCGTGGGCGCTCGAAGAGTACGGTTTCCGCAGCATCATCGCGCCGAGCTATGCCGACATCTTCTTCAACAACAGCTTCAAGAACGGCTTGTTGCCGATCATCTTGAGCGATGCCGAAGTTGACGAACTGTTCCAGCAGGTCGAGGCCAATCCGGGCTATCAGCTGCAGGTCGATCTGCAGGCCCAGACCGTGACCCGCCCTGACGGCAAGGTGTTGAGCTTCGAAATAGACGCGTTCCGCAAGCATTGCCTGCTCAATGGCCTGGACGATATCGGCCTGACCTTGCAGGACGGCGATGCGATTGCTGCGTTCGAAGCCAGGCATCGGGCGAGCCAGCCGTGGTTGTTTCGCGACGCTTGATTGATCCGGGATTTGTATAGATAGGGCCGGCCTCTTCGCGAGCAAGCCCGCTCCCACATTTTGAAATGCATTCCAATGTGGGAGCGGGCTTGCTCGCGAAGACGGCAGCCCAGACACCACAAGGCTAAACCCTGAAAAAGGAAGTCCCAATGACCAGCACCGCCCAGCACACCCAGGTAGTCCAAAAGCAATTCGGTGAACAGGCTTCGGCCTACCTGAGCAGCGCCGTACACGCCCAGGGCACTGAATTCGCGCTGCTACAGGCGGAACTGGCAGGGCAGGGCGAAGCCCGGGTGCTGGATTTGGGCTGCGGCGCCGGTCACGTGAGTTTTCATGTGGCGCCGCTGGTCAGGGAAGTGGTGGCCTACGACCTGTCGCAGCAGATGCTTGACGTAGTGGCTGGCGCTGCTGTCGATCGTGGCTTGAGCAACGTGACCACGGTCAAGGGTGCCGCCGAGCGCCTGCCGTTCGCCGATGGCGAGTTTGATTTCGTCTTCAGCCGCTATTCGGCGCACCATTGGAGCGATCTTGGTGTTGCCCTGCGGGAAGTGCGTCGGGTGTTGAAGCCGGGCGGGGTGGCGGCGTTCATCGACGTGTTGTCACCGGGCAGCCCGCTGTTCGACACTTACCTTCAAAGCGTCGAAGTGCTGCGCGACACCAGCCATGTGCGCGATTATTCCGCCGGTGAGTGGTTGCGCCAGGTCAGCGAGGCGGGGCTGCATACGCGCAGTACCACCCGTCAGCGCTTGCGCCTGGAGTACAACAGCTGGGTCGAACGCATGCGCACACCTGATGTGATGCGCGCGGCGATCCGGGCGTTGCAGCAGTCGATGGGCAGTGAAGTGCGCGAATATTTCGAGATTGAGGCCGATGGTTCGTTCAGTACCGATGTGCTGGTGCTGATGGCTGAACGATAAGCTCTGAACGATAGAATTTTTCCGGGCGCGCCCAAGGGCGCACCGACTGATGACATGAGGAAAGCATGAGCAAGCAGATTCTGATTCTCCCAGGTGACGGTATTGGCCCGGAAATCATGGCCGAGGCGGTCAAGGTTCTGGAATTGGCCAGCGACAAGTTCGCTTTGGGCTTCAACCTGAGCTTTGATGTGATCGGTGGCGCGGCCATCGACAAGCACGGCGTGCCGCTGGCCGACGAGACCCTGGAGCGTGCCCGTGCAGCCGATGCGGTGTTGCTGGGCGCCGTTGGCGGCCCGAAATGGGACACTATCGAGCGTGACATCCGCCCTGAGCGCGGCCTGCTGAAAATCCGTGCGCAACTGGGCCTGTTCGGCAACCTGCGTCCGGCGATCCTGTACCCGCAACTGGCCGAGGCTTCCAGCCTGAAGCCGGAAATCGTTGCCGGGCTGGACATCCTGATCGTTCGCGAACTGACCGGCGGCATCTACTTCGGCGCGCCACGTGGTACCCGTACCCTGGAAAACGGCGAGCGTCAGTCCTACGACACCCTGCCGTACAGCGAAAGCGAAATCCGCCGTATCGCCCGAGTCGGTTTCGACATGGCCATGGTGCGTGGCAAGAAGCTGTGCTCGGTGGACAAGGCCAACGTACTGGCGTCCAGCCAGCTGTGGCGTGAAGTGGTCGAACAAGTGGCCAAGGATTACCCTGAAGTCGAACTGAGCCACATGTACGTCGACAACGCCGCCATGCAGCTGGTGCGTGCACCGAAGCAGTTCGACGTGATCGTCACCGACAACATGTTCGGCGACATCCTGTCCGACCAGGCCTCGATGCTCACCGGCTCCATCGGCATGCTGCCGTCGGCGTCCCTGGACACCAACAACAAAGGCATGTACGAGCCGTGCCACGGTTCGGCGCCGGACATCGCGGGCAAGGGCATTGCCAACCCGCTGGCGACCATTTTGTCGGTGTCGATGATGTTGCGTTACAGCTTCAACCAGCAGGCTGCGGCCGATGCCATCGAGAAAGCCGTCAGCCTGGTGCTGGATCAGGGCTTGCGCACCGGTGACATCTGGTCGGCCGGTTGCACTAAAGTCGGTACGCAGGAAATGGGTGACGCAGTAGTCGCCGCGCTGCGGAATCTGTAATCTCTCGGGCCCGCTGCCAAATTCAAGACAAGGCAGCGGCCCACATTTCAAGAAGGTGTAGTTGCGATGAAACGTGTAGGTCTGATCGGTTGGCGCGGTATGGTCGGTTCCGTGCTCATGCAGCGGATGCTGGAAGAGCAGGATTTCGATCTAATCGAGCCGGTGTTTTTCACCACTTCCAATGTCGGTGGCCAAGGCCCGTCCGTGGGCAAGGACATTGCTCCGCTCAAGGACGCTTACAGCATTGAAGAGCTGAAAACCCTCGACGTGATTCTGACCTGCCAGGGTGGCGACTACACCAGCGAAGTCTTCCCCAAGCTGCGCGAAGCCGGCTGGCAGGGCTACTGGATCGACGCCGCGTCCAGCCTGCGCATGCAGGATGACGCAGTGATCGTTCTGGACCCGGTGAACCGCAAGGTCATCGACCAGCAACTGGACGCGGGCACCAAGAACTACATTGGCGGCAACTGCACCGTCAGCCTGATGCTGATGGGCCTCGGTGGCCTGTTCGAAGCTGGCCTGGTGGAGTGGATGAGCGCCATGACCTATCAGGCGGCCTCCGGTGCCGGCGCGCAGAACATGCGTGAACTGATCAAGCAAATGGGCGCGACCCACGCCTCTGTCGCCGATCAATTGGCCGATCCGGCCAGCGCGATCCTCGACATCGACCGTCGTGTTGCCGAAGCCATGCGCAGCGATGCATACCCGACCGAAAACTTCGGCGTACCGCTGGCCGGCAGCCTGATCCCGTGGATCGACAAGGAACTGCCGAACGGCCAGAGCCGCGAAGAGTGGAAGGCCCAGGCCGAGACCAACAAGATCCTCGGTCGCTTCAAGAGCCCGATCCCGGTCGATGGCATCTGCGTGCGTATCGGCGCCATGCGCTGCCACAGCCAGGCACTGACCATCAAGCTGAACAAAGATGTACCGATCGCTGATATCGAAGGGTTGATCAGCCAGCACAACCCTTGGGTCAAGCTGGTGCCGAACAACCGTGAGACCAGCATTCAGGAGCTGAGCCCGAACAAGGTCACCGGCACCCTGAACATCCCGGTTGGCCGTCTGCGCAAGCTGAACATGGGTTCGCAATTCGTCGGCGCGTTTACCGTCGGCGACCAGCTGCTGTGGGGCGCGGCCGAACCGCTGCGTCGCATGCTGCGGATCCTGCTCGAGCGTTGATTGTTTGAAGCAATGAAAGAACCCGCGCTTTGAGAGAGGCGCGGGTTTTTTTATCCTTGTGGGAGCGGGCTTGCTCGCGAAGGGGCCATCACAGCCAACACAAGGCCCGGCCGAATTGCCTGCATGCCAGTCACCCGGTAAAGTGCCGCTCCCCCCGTTTCGCCAGAGGTCAAACCATGAGCCAGTCCATTGATATTGCCGTTATCGGCGCCACCGGTACTGTTGGCGAAACACTTGTGCAGATTCTCGAAGAGCGCGATTTCCCGATCGGCACCCTTCACCTGTTGGCCAGCAGCGAATCGGCTGGCAGTTCCGTACCGTTTCGCGGCAAGAACGTGCGGGTGCGGGAAGTCGATGAGTTCGACTTCAGCAAGGTGCAGTTGGCATTCTTTGCCGCCGGCCCGGCGGTTTCGTTGAGTTTTGCTTCCCGTGCGACCGATGTCGGTTGCTCGGTGATCGATCTCTCCGGTGCCTTGCCGGCGGAAAAGGCGCCGCAGGTCGTGCCCGAGGCCAACGCTCAGGTGTTGGCCGGCTTGAAAAGACCGTTTCAGGTCAGCAGTCCAAGTCCGTCGGCCACCACGCTGGCGGTGGTGCTCGCGCCGCTGATGGAATTGCTCGATTTGCAGCGCATCAGCCTGACCGCCAGCCTGGCAGTATCGGCCCAGGGCCGCGAAGCGGTGACTGAACTCGCCCGGCAAACCGCCGAACTGCTGAATGTGCGGCCGCTGGAGCCGAAATTCTTTGATCGGCAAATGGCCTTCAACCTGTTGGCCCAGGTCGGCAAACCGGATGAGCAAGGTCATACGTTGCTGGAAAAGCGCCTGGTGCGTGAGCTGCGCCAGGTCATGGCGTTGCCTTCATTGAAGATTTCCGTCACTTGCATTCAAGCCCCGGTGTTTTTTGGCGATAGCTATAGCGTGACCCTGCAGTCCGCGAGTGAAATCGACCTGGCGAAGGTCAATGCAGCCCTGGAGGACGCACCCGGAATCGAGCTGGTGGAAGCCGGCGATTACCCGACGCCGGTGGGCGATGCGGTAGGGCAGGATGTGGTTTATGTGGGTCGGGTTCGCCAGGGTATCGACGACCTGTCGGAACTTAATTTGTGGCTGACGTCAGATAACGTACGCAAAGGCGCAGCGCTCAACGCTGTGCAGCTGGCTGAGTTGTTGATAAAAGACCTGCTGTAAAAGATACTTTGCAACAATTTGTCGAATGATTCCGGGCGAGCCTATGCTTGCCGGAATGCTGAAGGCGAGCCACTTTGCGGGGCTTTCCGGGGCATCAATGAAATGACCGCGCGCGACGACTCTCGCCGTTGCGCGCAATGCCTTACGGCAGCGGCTATCAATACCTTCTCGCTGGCCGAGGAATGTTCAAACTAAGGATGAGCTAATGGTTCAAGTTCGCAAACTGGTGTTAGCAATAGCGGCCGCCTCGGCGCTGTCCTCCGGTATGGCGCATGCCCTCGGGCTCGGGGAGTTGACCCTGAAATCGACGCTCAACCAGCCGCTGGTAGCGGAAATCGAGCTGCTCGATGTCAAGGACCTCACCGCTGCTGAAGTGGTGCCGAGCCTGGCTTCGCCGGAAGATTTCACCAAGGCCGGTGTCGATCGCCAGGCGTTTCTCAATGACTTGACCTTCACCCCGGTGCTTAACGCCAGCGGCAAAAGCATCCTGCGCGTGACCTCCAGCAAGCCACTTTCCGAACCCATGGTGAAGTTCCTGGTTCAGGTCATGTGGCCGAACGGCCGTTTGCTGCGCGACTACAGTGTGTTGCTCGATCCATCGAAATTCTCGCCGCAGACCGCCGAGGCGGCTGCGCAGCCTGTACCGACTCAATCCGTCGCCGCGCCGGTTACCGGTGCGACCAAGCCGTCCCGATACACCACCACGCCACGGGATACCCTGTGGGAAATCGCCGCAAAAGCGCGTAATGGCGGTTCGATCCAGCAAACCATGCTGGCCATCCAGGCACTGAACCCGGACGCCTTCATTGACGGCAACATCAACCGCTTGAAAACCGGCCAGGTGCTGCGCCTGCCGGACCAGGCGCAGAGCACGAACCTGCCGCAACCCAAGGCCATTGCCGAAGTGGCCGCGCAAAACAAGGCCTGGCGTCAGGGCCGCCGTTATGTGGCCAAGCCCGGGGCAGGGCAGCAGCAGATCGACGCCACCAATCGCGCTCGCACCGATGGTGCTCCGGCTCAAGCGGCTGTTGACAAGCTGAGCCTGGTTTCCGCCGAATCCGGCAAGAACCGTGGCAAAGGTGCTGCCGGAGATGCCACGGCCCTCGCCAACAAGCTGGCGCTGACCCAGGAAAGCCTCGACACCAGTCGTCGTGATAACGCCGAACTGAAAAGCCGCATGGCCGACCTGCAAAGTCAGGTGGACAAGCTGCAACGCCTGATCGAGTTGAAGAACAATCAACTGGCCAAGTTGCAGGTCGAGGGCGCGAATGGCGCACCCGCCGCCGCAGCGGCCCCGGCAATGTCGGCCGAGCTGGCTGCAAG
>NZ_JBGLYV010000131.1:0-13840 GCF_047304225.1 Pseudomonas sp. Pseusp3
TTGCTGGTGGCGTCGGCGCGCAGTTTGGCCTGGCGCTGACTGCCGGCCAGCAGGGTGATGTCCTGAATGATGCCGAAGCGATCCTGATACAGGCGGCGGAACACGTCTTCGTAATGTGGCCGCGTGGCCATGATGTCGACCAGGCTGTAATAGGTTCCGGCTTGTGGTTGCAGGGCATCGAGCACGGCGAAACTGGAATCCGGCGGCCGCGCATAGGGCAGGGCGATACCCAGGTTCGGGGTCTTGCCGAGCACGTCCGGGTGCAGTGTCAGCCGGGTCTCGCCTTCGTCTTCGCGCAAGGGTTTGAGCTGTTGCGGATTCCGGGCGAACAGGTTGGCCGTGCCGTCGAGCCAGAATGCGACCTTGCCGCTGCCGCGCAGGTACAGGCGCCAGACTTGATCGGTGGTTGCAACCGGCAACCCGACTTTGTCGAACTGCCAATAGGCGGGGTAAGGCTTGAGAGGCAGCGAAAGCTGTTGCCCGTCACTCAGGCGCTGCGCTTGCAACGCGCCGACGCCGCCGTGGAATTTGCCGGCCAGCACCGCGTGCTCACCGGCCGCGACCTTGAAATACAACTCGTCACCGTCCCGGGACTCGGCGCTGAAATGCACCTTGGCCGGGGCGAACAGTGCGACGGTGCGGTCGTCGTGCTCAACGGTATAACGGCGGAAGCTGTAGCCAGGAATTTCCAGTCGATAACTGGCGGCGCCCGGCGCCAGGTCCCAGCGTTGGCTGCCGCTGGGCTCATTGGCGGCAATCAGGCGGTCGCTCTGGAGTTTGCCCTGGCCGTCGAGCAAGTAGAGGTGTTCTTCGTTGGCTTCAGCCTGCCACACCGGGGTCCAGTGCACGGTCAGGCTGTCGGGGCGGTCCGTTTGCAGGTACAGGCTGCCGTCGCGGATGTCGGCCCAACGCATGGGTGCAGCTTCGGCGCTCAGCCCGAGGCCAAGACTCACCAGCAATAACAGGTGCTTCATGCCGATTTCCGTTGCAGCATCAGCAGCATCGGCGCGATGTCGCCGGGCAGGACGATGAGCGTTTGCCAGACCGGCACGTGGCTCAACCGGCAATACACCACCAACAGTGCCAGGGTCACGGCCAGGTACGCGATAGAGGACGCGGCTGCTGCGCCGACGATGCCGTAGGTCGGGATCAGCAGCACATTGAGCGCCAGGTTGAGCAGGGCGCTGAGGCCCATCAACAGCGAAATCGTGCCGGGCCGGTTTTTGCCCAGCAGGTCCAGGCGCAGAATGCTCGCGTAGCACAGGCCCAACAGGCCTGGCAGCAGTGCCAGCAACGCCGGGTATGCAGGCTGGTAGGCCTCGCCAAACAGCGTCACGATCAACCATTCACCGACCACTGCCATGGCCAGGCAAGCGCCGATCATCACCGTAGCGGTCAAGCGCAAGGCCAGTGGCGTGACTTTTTCGATGCCTTCTTCCTGTTGCAGCAGGCGCTTCATCAACGGCGTGGTCACTGCTTCCGGAACGATCAGCAGCAACTCGGCGGCCGCGCTGGCCATGGCGTAGTGACCCAGTGCCGTGGTGCCGAGCAGGGCACCGATGAACAGGTAGTCGGAGCGCAGGATCACTTGCTGGAACAGCAAGTCCGGATGGCTGCGGGCGCTGTAGCGCAGCAGTTCGTTTTGACTGGCGCGGTCCCATTGCAGGCTCAGCGGATGCACGCGCTTGAGCCAGACCCAACCGGTCAGCACCACCAGGCTGATCCCCGCCAGCCAACTGATCAACGCCGCCTCCAGGGCTGCGTTTTTCCACATCCAGAACAGGGCAAGGAACACCAGCAGCGGCGCCAGCGACTCGATCAGGCGCAAGGCATTGAAGGCGACCACGCCGCCCGAGGCGTTGTGCAGGGTCAGCAAACCGCTTTTGAGCACGGTCAGTGGCACCGCCAGCAGCAACAGCCAGGCGAGCAGACCCAATTGTGTGGTGATCTCCAGTTCACTGCCGAACTCGCGAGTCAGTGCCACCACCAGCAAGGTCAGCAACGCCGCCAGCAGACAACCGAACAGCAGCACCTGGCTGAGCAGCAAGCCCATTGGTCGTTGCTTGGCCGCCTGATAGCCCACCGCTGAATTCAGGCCGCCGCTGGTGGCGGCGCTGATCAGGTCGGGCAGGGCGCTGAGCAAGGCAAACAAGCCACGTTCGCTGGGGCCGAGAATCCGTGCCAGCAACACGTTACGCAGCAAGCGCAGGGCGATCATCGCCAGTTTGGTGCCCATGCTCAGGGCCAGGTGCCTGAGGTAGTTGTTGCGGCTCATGGACGTGCACCACGATAGATGCGCCAGGACAGCAACTCGGGATTGCGCGCGGTACGCTGGCTGACGCCGAAGCGTGGCAGGGCCAGTGGATCTTCGGCCCCTCGATAAATGCCGGTGCCGGTACCCAGGGCAAACGGGAAGTCATGCCTGGCCACCTGTTGGCGCACCCGCGCATCGTTGTCGCCATTGGGGTAGCAGTAAACCGGCAACGGCCGGTTGCAGCCATGGAGCAGCGCGTCGCGACTGCGGCTCAGTTCTTCATCCAGGCGTTGATCGTCGAGGCCGGTGAGGATGGCGTGGCTGGCACCGTGGGGGCCGAAGCGCACCAGGCCGGAGGCTTCCAGGTAACGCACTTGCTGCCAGTCCAGCGCCTGGGGCAACGACTCGTGCGGGCAGTCGTCGGTCAGGCGATTGAGGTCCAGCGGCGACAGGGTTTTGAGGCTCTGCAAAAAGTTCAGCAACGCCAGGCTGCGGCGTTGCGGATCCGGGTCATCGCACCGTGTCGGCAACGGGCGCCCCAGGTGCTGCAAGCGTTCGACCAGTTTCTGCCGTGCCTGTTCGCCATGGCTGTTCCACAGGGTTTCGCCGATGCTTTCCCACCAGAACCGCTGGCGGCTACCGATGAAGTCGGTGGACAGAAAGATGCTCGCCGGCACCTGGTGTTTCTGCAGCAACGGGAAGGCGTTCAGCGCGTTGTCGCGCCAGCCGTCGTCGAAGGTCAGCGCCACTTTCGGCCGCTGCCAGCGCTGCGTATCGGGTTGCAGAATGTCCATCAGCGGCACGCAGTCGAAGTGTTTTTTCAACCACACCAGTAAATGTTCAAACGCCTTTGGCCCGACGCACAGTTCATTGCGGTGGGGCAGTTCGGCGGCCTGGTCACTGGCCAGCACCCGGTGCAGCATCAGGATCACACCGGCGCCGTGCAGTTGATTGCGCCCGACCGGGGAGTTGAGGTACAGCCAGCCACTGGTGCGTTTCAACAGTTGTTTGATCGCCACGGCACGCACCTCTCATCGATTTTGCTCGGGATTCCATTGGGCGTAACGCTGACCGCGCAGGAACTGCCACAGGCCGATGCTCATCCCGGCCAGGGTCACCAGGAGGAACGCGGCCAGGCGAAAGGGTTTGGGCAAGCGGTGTTGCGAATCCAGCAGGCCGGCAATGGCCGCCGTGTAACCGAGCAGTTGTGCGATCAGGCTCAGGCGATAAAAGCCGTGATCCTCCCACAGCCAGAAATTGCTCAGCAGCAACGGCAACAACAGGATCGGCGCCAGCCGACGGATCAGCTTGTGGCTGATCAAGGCAATCGCATACAGGCCGTGGGTCAGTGGATTCAGCAGCTCCCGGCGCTGGGCCAGGCTTTGCAGGCCGCCCACCGTGACCCGCTGACGGCGGCGGAATTGCTTGTCGGCTTCGTCCACACCCTGGTCGATTACCCGGGCCTGGGGCACGTAGACAATGCGCTTGAACGCGACCGGCGCGCAGGTGCTGATAAAAAAATCGTCGTTGACCTCAGCCGGCACGTTCTGGAACAGCTCGCGGCGCAGGGCGAGCAATGCGCCATCGGCGGAGACCATGCAGCCGGTGCGATTTTCCACGTAGCGCAGCCAGCCTTCGTAGTGCCGATACAGGCTGTCGCCAATGCTCAAACCCTTGCCGGTCACCGGGATCTCCATGTGCCCGGCGCAGCCACCGACTTGCGGGTCGTTGAGCGGCGCGAGCAAATGGCCGAGGGTGTCGGTCGACCACTGGTTGTCGGCGTCGGTGAACACCAGGATCGCGCCGCTGCTGATCGCGACCCCGGCATTGAGCGTCGCCGCCTTGCCCTGGCGGGGCAGGTCGAGCACGCTGATGCGCGGGTCCTCGACCCGTAGCGCGCAGGCCACTGTGTCATCGGTCGAGCCGTCGCTGGCGAGGATGATCTGCAACGAGCGGGCCTGATAATCCTGGGCCAGCACGGTGCGCAGTTTTTCTTCGATATGCCGTGCTTCGTTGTGCGCGGCAATCACGATGCTCACGTCCATCGGTTGTGCCGGTCCATGGCGCGGTGCCGGGTAAAACGGTGCCAGGAACGTTAATAACAGGGGATAACCGAGGTAGGCGTATACCGGTAGCAACAGGCACAACCAGAAAATGAATTCAGCCACGGGCGGGCCTCCTGGCATTCCAATGACAAAGGCTGAGGATTAACCCGGCGCCCGCCAGGTGCAGGCGCACCCAGTGCAGGCCCCAGAGTTGCAGGGTCAGGAGCGTGTCGCGGTGCCTGGCGCTCTGACGCAGGCTCAGTGCCAGGGCGGGCAGGACGGTCAGCAGCAGCATCAGCAGCGAATGATGGGGGAACCCGTCGAACAGGGCGGAAATGGCCATGAAGTCGATCACCCAGGCGGCAATCGACAGCAACGGAAAACGCAGCAGGCGCAGGCTCGGGCCATGGGTGCGCAGCAGTTGCAGATGACTGCCCTGACGCCACAATTCCTTGCCCATCCATTCCCGCCAACTGCCTTCGTAGCCCCAATGCAGCGCCACGCTTTGGTTGACCGAGAGCAGTTTCGCGCCCGCGTCGGACAGACGCATGGTCAGGTCCTTGTCCTCGCCGGTGCGCAGTTGTTCATTGAAACCACCGACCTTGTCGAACCAGCGACGACGCATCAGCAGGTTGGAACTGGGCAGCCATTGCGCGACATGCAGCGGCTGCGTCTCGGGACGCAAGGTGCGGCGCTGCCAGGCGTCGGCGTACCACGGCGCTTCGGCGGGGGTGTGCAGGTCAAGGCCGAAGACATCGGCCTGGCCGCCGGACTCGAGGTCGAACAGCAGCTTGAGCCAGTTCTCGGGCATCTCGATGTCGGCATCGATGAAGGCCAGCCACTCACCACTGGCGATCGCCGCTCCGCGATTGCGCAACGCGCCGATGAGCAGGCCGGGCAGGACCAGCACCTGTGCGCCGAACTGTCGTGCAATGTCCGGTCCCTGGTCATCGGAGCCGTTGTCGACCACGATCAACTCGCATTCGACGTTGGCCGCCTCGGCGGCATGGCGTGCCGCGAGCAGGGTTCGGGCGATGTGCCGGGCCTCGTTGTACATCGGGATGACGATGCTGATGCGGTTCATGCCCTGACCTCCGTCAGAGGAGCTTCTTCGGCTTTAGTGCGCAGCACGCTGCTCAACGCGAGCATGATCCACAGGTACTTGTGGTTCGGCGCGCTGAGGAACGCCAGGAACAGGGTCAACGACAGAAAACTCATGCTCAGGTGGGTCATCAGATCGGCCTGATGCCCGTCTCGTCGCAACAGCCAGGCGCGGCGGGCGCGAATCAGGTTGTACAAACCCACGGCCAGCATGCCGACGAACATCAGGCCGGCGGGAATCCCCAGTTCACTGAAGATCTCCAGGTAGGTGTTGTGGGCGCGACGGTACAGGTCTTCGATCTTGCCGGTCATGGCAAAGGTCTTGGCATAACCGGTAGTGGCGTAGTGCAGCGGGAATGTGCCGGGGCCGGTGCCAAGCAAGGGGTTCTCGGCGATCATGGCGCTGCCGACCACAACGTAGGAGGCGCGACGGCCAAGTGACTGGTCCTGACTCTTGGCCCCGGAGCTGAGGATGCTCAGCGACTGGATACGCTCCACGTAACCGGCCGGCATCGCATAGAGCCCAAGCGGAATCACAATTGCCAGGCCGAGCATGGCAAAGCCCAGGTGGCGCGGACGAATGCCTGGCAACTGCGCGCGGTAATGCCACGCGCCGATCAACAGGCTGAGGAGCAACACCACCAGCCCCGAACGGGATTCGGTCTTGGTCATGCCGCCCAGCAGCAAGAGGGCACAGGCCCCCCAGAACAGCCGGTGCAACCGGTTCGGGCTGCGGACCACCAGCCACAGCGCCATGGGCACGGCGAAGGCGATCAACAGGGCAAAGTGGTTCGGGTCGTTGAGCATGCCCGACGCACGGCCATCGTCCTGGTATTTGGCAGAGAACATCGCCATGGCGCAGGTCACCGCGACACTGATGGCAACCAGTTTGGCGAACATCTCGAGGTTCAACTCACGCCCGACCAGCAGGGTGATGACAAACAGAATCAGGCCGACGCTCAATTCGCGCAGGTGGTCCAGGGAGAAGCCCATGTCGTCGGTGTTGAGCATGCTGAGCAGGTACAACGCCATGAACCCGATCAGCAAACGCCAGATATTGCTGCGCAGGCGCTCGGCCGGCAGTTGGTGAATCGCCAGTTGCAGCATCAGGATCAGCGCCAGCGAAGCCCCGAGGAACTTGGAACCCGACAAGGCGTTGTCCTTGAACAGACCTTCGAAAGGCAGGATGGCGACAATGCCCAGCAGGCCCCAGGCCGGCTTGCGGTACAGCGCCACGACGCCCACCAGGCCCAGCACCGCCCCCGGTGCCAGATACGGATAAGGGCTGGCCAGCAAACCGAGGCAGACCAGGCCAAGCAAGCTGACGATCGAGAGCGGAACAATCACGCGCGCGGCTCCCGTGCAGTCCGGATGTAAAGCTGCGACCAGCGTTCGGCCAGGGCCTTGATGTCGTAGCGATCCCGTTGCGTACGTTTTGCGTTGTCGATCAACTCGCCAGCCAGGGCCGGGTCATCCAGCAGCGCGCCGATCTGGCGGGCAAGGGCGGCACTGTCGGTGGGCGCGGCGAGCAGGCCGTTGTGGCGGTCCTGCAAGACATCGGGAATCCCGCCGACGCCGAAGGCCACAACCGGTACCCCGGCCTGCATCGCTTCGAGCAGAATCATTGGCGTGCCTTCGGTGCGCGAGCTGATCACCAGCGCATCGAGTTGCTGCCACCAGGCGCGCATGTCGGTCTGATAGCCCGGCAATGTGATGCGCGCCTGCAAGCCTGCCTCGTCGATCCGTGCCTGCAGGCTTTCGCGCTCCGGCCCATCGCCGAGCATCACTGCATCAAGTTGCGGGTACTGCTGACACAACGGGATCAGCGCATCGAGAAACAGGTCAGGGCCTTTTTCGCTACTCAGGCGCCCGACGTATCCGGCCAGCCAGCGTTGACGTTCGCCACTGTGCGGCAGCAAATCGTGGGTCGCCGGCAGGCCATTGGGGATCACTTGCAGTTTGTCCGCGCGCACATTGGCCTGACGGTGCAGCGCGGCAATGCTTTCGGCGACACACACTACCCGGTCCACCGAGGCTGTGCGGCACAGTTGCAGGCTCAGCCAGGTGTAGAACTTCTGCTTGCGACTGCGCGGGGTGAAGCCGTGCTGGGTGATCACCAGTGGCAGGCGCAACAGCGTCGCGCCGACCCAGCCGAACAACAGGCCCTTGAAGTTGTGCGTATTGATCAGTGGCCGCTGGTCCCGTCGCCGGCGCAAATGCCCCAGCAACGCGACCAGGCCTGCACAGCCGAGGCAATCGACGCCGGCCTCGCGAAAACGCGCGATCAGTTCTGGCGGCGCATCAAGAAACAGCACCTGGTGCTGCGCCGGCGTCGCCAGGCAATGATCCAGCAGCATCCGCTCGGCCCCATAGAAGCCGCCACTGCTGAGCAAATGAATGATCGGCAGGTCGTGGGTGGTGCCGAGCGGCGCGTTCAATTGCGCACCCAATGCACGAGGGCCGGCACACTCCATTTCTTGTGCGGGTTGTTCGCCAGGGTGCTTTGATCGTTGATCACCAGCAGCACCGGCAAGCCCAGTTCATGGGTGATTTGCGCAGGGTGCTTGAAGCGGTGGTCGAAGAACTCACGCACATAGACCAGGGCGATCGCCAGCAGCAAACCGGTGAACAGCCCGAACGGAATGATCAGCATCGGCTTGGGGAACGCCGCTTCGGTCGGTTCGAACGGCGGGCTGAGCACCCGTGCGTTGGACAGGTCGTTGTCCAGCGCGCGCGCCGTGCTGCTTTCGGCGAAGCGCTGGGCATAGGTGCCGAACGCCTTGTGCAGCGCGTTGATTTCGGTGTCCATCTGCCGCAGCTTGCTCCGGGTTTCCTGCAACTGGTGGATGCGGTTCTTGAACTCGGCAATGCGTGCGTTTTTCTGTTCGATGACCGAGCTGATCGTCGCCAGGTCGCTGGAGCGCTCCTGAATCCGGTTGCTGACAATCTTCAGGAATTGCCCACGGGCCCGGATGATTTGTTCGCGGGCCCTTTGCATCGGCTCACTGCCGGGCTGAAAGACCGCCAGGTCGTCCCTGTAGCGGCTGACCAGGGTCGTCAGTTGCTCACCCAGTTGCTTGATCTCGCGGTCTTCGAAAGCGACGTTGTCGACCGTGGTGGTGAAGGTGTAGGGGAAGGTGTAGTCGTTGAACCGGGCGTTGTTGGCGGTCGCCAGGTTGGTTTTCAGGTAATCGAGCCAGCGCTGGCTTTGCAGCAGTCGGTCCTGATACAGGTTGAGTGCCTGCTCCTCGGTGTTGATCGCATTGAGGCGGAACGTGATTTCTTCCTTGGGGTCGGACGAACCGATGCTTTCGAGCAAGGCCAGGCGATTGGCTTCCAGGCCATCGAGACGCACCTGGTACTGCAACTTCTTGGTTTCGTAGAAGCTCTGCGGCAGGTCGATGGATTGCATTTCCTGGCGGCCGACCAGGTAATTTTGCAGCAGGGCGCTGACGAATCGGGTGCCTTGGGCCGGGTCGGGGAACCTGTAGACGATCGAGATCACGTTGGAGCCCGACAAGGTTTCAACCTTGAGGGCAGCGGACGCTTGCTGCGTGAGGGCATCGAGCGCGGTGTCGCGTACCGGGTCGGTCTGCAGCCCGAGCAGACTGCGAACCGGGTTGATCACGTGCTCGCGGACGGGGTTGCTCACAAACCGTTTGAACGGCTGCACCAGCAGTTTGTTGAAGGCGCTCACGGGCAGCGTGTACTCACCCTTTTCGCGTAACTGGCCGATGGTCTGGCGGATCAAGGCCGGCGAACGCAGGATATTGCTCTCGGTTTCCATGTCCGCCAGCGACGGCGGAATGAAGGAAGCGTTTTCCTGGTTGAGGGTGCTGGTGGCATCCCCCTGGGAGATTTTCTTGGACTGCACGATCACCTGGGCGGTGATATCAAAGCTTTGCTTGAGCAACAGCGGCAAGACCACGGCGATCACTGCAAAGACCAGGAAGACTCGCTTCACCAACTGCTTGTTGGCGAAGAAGATCCTGAAGAACTCATGCAGGTAGTTTTCCTTTGGATTCATGGGTCACCTGAGAGTCAGTTGTTGCCGCTGCTGTCGTTTTTATTGTCGACGCGGTAGCTGAAGCTGAAGCCCACGCCCTGGAACAGCACGACGTCCGCCAGTTGCCGCGCGAGCTCACCGGCACTGGCCAGTTTGGTCTTGGGCACGTACAGCATGTC
Source organism: Pseudomonas sp. Pseusp3 (assembly GCF_047304225.1). Taxonomy (NCBI): domain Bacteria; kingdom Pseudomonadati; phylum Pseudomonadota; class Gammaproteobacteria; order Pseudomonadales; family Pseudomonadaceae; genus Pseudomonas; species Pseudomonas sp. Pseusp3. Next base: position 9,586 of record NZ_JBGLYV010000131.1, read on the forward strand.
GTCCGCTTGCAGGTAGGCGATCTGGCTGGCGTCGCCGGACAAGGCCTTTTCCACGTCGTAACGGTGCGCGACCACCTGGTTGCCGTTACGCCGCATGATCATCACCGAGTCCAGGCGTGCCTTGACGTTGGAACCGCGGGCCATGGTCAGGGCTTCGAGCACCGACACCGGGCGGCGGATCGGGTAGGAGCCCGGCTGGCCGACTTCACCCAGTACATAGATTTCGTTGCCGGCGGTGGACTTGAGCAGTACGTCCACGGTCATGCGCCCTGGCAGGGTGGCGTAGCGTTTATTGAGGTAGGCCTGCAGCTGGTTGAGGGTCATGCCTTGCAGCGGCACGGCGCCGATTTCCGGGAAACTGGCGTAGCCGTCGGTGCCCACGGTGATTTCCCGGCTCATGCCGGTGGTGGGGTGGTTGAGCACGGACTTGAGGTTCCACTCATTGGCCAGCGGGTTCACCACCATCACTGACAGCTGATTGCGGTTGGGCTGGAACAGCTGTTTGCGATCGTAGGCGCGCTGAATCTCGTCCCGTGCTTCATCGCGGGTCAGGCCCTCGATTTTCACCGTGGTGTTGGCCCCCGGCAGTTCGATGGTGCCATCGGGCAGCACCAGCTGGTTGCCGTTGAACTGGCTGGCAGCGGTGAAGTTCAGCGCGATCGTGTCCCCGGACTGCACGCGATAGGCGGCCGAGCCACTGGTGCTGATGTGGAAGATCACGTCCAGCACATCCTGTGGGCGCAGGGTCTGCTCGACCTTGGGCACGTCAGTGGCCTGGGCGTTGGCCGGTGGAGCCGTGAGGATTTGCACCGGCATGCTTTGGGATTCGTCGGAGGAAGTGCTGGAGCAACCTGCAAGGGGCAGCAAAAGCAGGACAAGCATCTTGGCGTTCATGGCGTCATCCTTGTCTGATTGCTCACAGGTTTCTGTACAGCCATTCGGGCATGTAGTACTTGCGTCGGTTGAACACGCTGCCGACCAGCTTCGCGCCCGCCTGGCTCAAGCGCTGGGCGGCGGCCTGGGCCACTTCCCAGCGGGTGTCTTCCGCGCGCACGACCAGGACCACGCCGTCCACCTGGGTGCTGATGACCAGGGTGTCGGTGGCCGAATACACCGCGTCGCCGTCGATCACCACGAAGCGGTAGCGGATGCCGAGTTGATCGAGCAGCGGGCTCAGGCGCTCGGGTGTCAGGTGTTCGTTGCCACGGAAGTAGCGGCCGAATGGCAGAACGTGAAAGGGCAGGCTGGAGACGTCCACCACGCAGTCCTGCAACAAGGGCGGGCTCTGGGTGTTGAACAACAAGTCGCGAAACCCCCGTTCCTTGCTCAGCCCCAATTGTTGCGTGAGGTTGGTCGCCGACTGGCTGGCATCCACCAGCAGCACCAGGCCGCTGCTCATCTTCGCCAGTTGACTGGCCAGCGCCAGGGCGCTGGTGGTGGTGCCTGCGCCGGGGTTGGCGGCGGTCAGGAAAAGGATCCGCAGGTTCTGGTCGAGCACGGTCGATGTCAGGTTGGACTCGCTCGGGCTGGCAATGCTTAGGCTTTTGGCCGTTGAACCATCCATCTAACTCGCTCCGTGGCCGCTGAAAACCTTGAAGGGAGTTTTCAGCAGAATCTTCAAATCAAGCAGCAGGCTCTGCTGTGCGATGTAGGTGAGATCAAGCTCGACGCGCTGGTCGAAATCGATATTGCTGCGCCCGGAGATTTGCCACAGGCCGGTCATGCCGGGGTAGATGCTCAGGCGCGCGAGGTGTTTGTTCTTGTAGCGGTAGGCATTGAACGAAGTCGGCCGGGGGCCTACCAGGCGCATGTCGCCCGTTACCACGTTGATCAGGTTCGGTAGCTCGTCGAGACTGGTGCGCCGCAGGAAGCCGCCAATACCGGTGATGCGCGGGTCCTTGTCGATCTTGAAGTCGATGGCGTCGGCGCCGTGCTTGTTCAGGTGCCGCAGGGACTCCTTGAGCTCCTCGGCGTTGACCACCATGGTGCGGAATTTGTACATGCCGAACATGCGGCCGCGATAACCGGTGCGTTTCTGCACGAACATCACCGGCCCGGGGCTTGTGAGCTTGATGGCCAGCGCCAGCCCCAGCAGCACCGGGGAAATCAGCACCAGGACCAGCAGCGCGCCGAAGCAGGCCAGGACGCGGTTGGTGCGCGACAGGGTCCACGGCCGGCCACCTTCGCGACCGGTTATCCAGCCACAGCCCTGCATATGGATGGCGGCATCCATGCGCATGCGCTGCTCGGGGTCCAGGCGCTTGTCCCTGCGCATATTGGTAACAGGCACACTTTTTTCGTGTCCGGACATAAATCCTCCGCAGTGTTCAGCCGCACGCGGCGTGGGCGACGGGTAGTCAATAGTCAGTGCGGAACCAGGCAACGAAACGCCCCGGTCCCTCATCCAGTTCGATACACGGCTGGAAACCGGCCGCTGTGGTGACGAGAGTCTTCATGGACGTACGGCCTCGGGCACGATGTGACGCAAGCCAATGCCGCTGTAGTGCAGGCCGGCGGCCGCCACCTGTTCCGGGCTGTACAGGTTGCGCCCGTCCACGATCACCCGTTGACGCAGTTTGTTCGCCAACATGTCGAAGTCGACCACGCGGAAGTTCTTCCACTCGGTGCAGATCACCAGGGCGTCAGCGTCTTCGAGGGTGTCATCGCGGGTGGCGCACAGGTGCAGGTCGTCGCGGTAACCGTAAATGCGCCGGCATTCGGACATGGCTTCCGGGTCGTAGGCCTGCACGCTCGCGCCTTCGGCCCAGAGCGCTTCCATCAGGTAGCGGCTGGGTGCTTCGCGCATGTCATCGGTGTTGGGCTTGAACGCCAGGCCCCACACGGCGATGGATTTGCCAGCCAGCCCACCGGGAAATTGCGCCTTGAGTTTGCTGAACAGAATATGCCGCTGGTGGTCGTTGACGTCGGTTACGCTACGCAGCAACTTCAGGGGCATGCCGGCGTGTTCGGCGGTGTGCAACAGGGCGCGCAGGTCCTTGGGGAAACACGAACCGCCGAAGCCGCAACCGGGGTAGATGAAGTGGTAACCGATGCGCGGGTCCGAACCGATGCCTTTGCGTACGGCTTCGATATCGGCCCCCAGCAACTCGGTGAGGTTGGCCAGTTCGTTCATGAAACTGATGCGCGTGGCCAGCATCGCGTTCGCCGCGTACTTGGTCAGCTCGGCGCTGCGGTTGTCCATGAACATCAATTTGTCGTGGTTGCGGCAGAATGGCGCGTAGAGCTCGCTCATCTGAGCACGGGCGTGATCGTCACCGGTGCCGACGATGATCCGGTCCGGGCGCATGCAATCGGCCAGGGCACTGCCTTCCTTGAGAAACTCCGGGTTGGATACCACCCGTACCTTCAGCGAACCTTTGCCGCCGCGCTGCAACTCCTCAATGGCAGTAGCGCTGACCTGGTCCGCCGTACCCACCGGCACCGTAGACTTGATGATCAGGGTGCGGTCGGCCTCCATGAAACTGGCGATCTGCCGGGCCACGTTCAGCACATGGCTGAGGTCGGCTGAACCGTCTTCGTCGGCGGGCGTACCGACGGCGATGAAAATCAGCTCGGCGTGCTCCACCGCATCGCTGGCCTGGGTGGTGAAGAACAGGCGACCGGCCTTGATGTTTTCTTCAAGGGTGCCCGACAGCCCCGGCTCACTGATCGGTGGCACGGCCTGTTGCAGTTGCCGGATCTTGTTCGGATCGATGTCGACACACAGGACGCGATGTCCGACATCGGCCAGTGCAGCTGCTTGTATCAGGCCAACATAGCCTGTACCAAATACGCTCACGTCCATATTTGCGTGCCTCGTAAGACGGTGGAGATTTGCAACAAAAGACTGTCAAAAGGGGGTATAGACCAGCTTCGGCGAATCGTGTCGGCAGACCGGTATGTCAAATGGGCAAGCCCCCCCGATTTTGGTAGTTCGGCGAAAATCCCAAGAAAGCGCCAGGCGGTCGTGGGCCTTGAAACACAAGGGTTGTAGCTGAGTGTGTCAGGTTTGAGTCACCGGGTTAATAACGAATTCATCGCAAAGTCCGACAGTTTTTAACGGTGGATGGCGTAGTGCTGTTATCTAAAAGCGGCCGACAATTCATTGGCCAGTTCAGCTTGCTCGCGAAGGCGGCCTGACTGGGTACATATCCGTTTTTTGGGTGACGGCGACTGGCGGTTTCGCCCTTACGGCGACTCACTTTTTTTACAAGCGCCTAAAAAAGTAAGCAAAAAAACGCTCGCCCCGAACGTC
>NZ_JBGLYV010000132.1:0-13789 GCF_047304225.1 Pseudomonas sp. Pseusp3
GGGCGGCACCGGCAGCACCAGCGGTCGCCGCGGCGCCGCCCATGCCTGGAGAAGAAGGAGCCATCTGGCTGGTCTGGTGCGTCGGCGCAGCGCCTGCGCTTTTGCCACCACCGAAGCGCTTGGCGGCATTGACGTCGAGACTCATCGTCAGGCCGATGCACAACGCCATGGCGATGCTAAGAAAACGTTTCATAAAGGGAATTCCCATTTGTGGAAGGCACGCGCGCCATGTTGCACAGCTGAAGTGTTACTGGCTAGCGGCAGAGTGTTTCGGGCTTTTGCCTGACAGGTCGTGTTCAGCTTCAGTCAGCGCAATAAGGCCTTTTGATTTTGATATGTCAGATGAGTGGAAAAGTTTTGTAGGACGTTCGCCTAGCGTCGTAGGGCCAGCATGACGACCCCGGCCGTGATCAGACCGATTCCGCCCCATTGGCGCAGGTCGAGTTTTTCTCCCAGCAGAACCACGCCCAGTATGGCGACCAGCACCACGCTGAGTTTGTCCACTGGAGCGACCAGTGAGGCCGGACCGACCTTGAGTGCGCGGAAATAGCAGATCCACGACGCCCCGGTGGCCAGGCCCGACAACAACAGGAACAGATAACTCTTCGCAGAGATCGATCCCAATGACTGATATTGGCCCGTGGCGTACAAAATCAAGGCCAGGCTGACCAATACCACGATCGTACGCAGCAGGGTGGCGAAGTCGGAATTGACGTTTTCGATGCCGACTTTCGCGAAAATGGCGGTCATCGCCGCGAAAGCCGCGGATAACAGGGCCCAGAATGTCCAGGAAGAAAAAAAGCCCGAGCCCATGACGGTTCCTTGATTGCTTACATGAAACTGGAGACTACACAGAACCTTGTGGGAGCGGGCTTGCTCGCGAAAGCGGAGTGTCAGGCAACCTCAATAGAGACTGACCCACCGTATTCGCGAGCAAGCCCGCTCCCACATTGATCCTTCTGCGAGCTTTAGATCGCTTCCAGCTTGGCATAACCCAGCATCAGCCACTTGCTGCCTTCGCTGAAGTTCACCTGTACCCGGGCCTGGGCCCCGGCGCCTTCGAAGTTGAGGATCACGCCGTCACCGAATATCGAGTGGCGCACAGTCTGGCCCAGGCTGAAGCCGGTCTGCGGAATCTCGCTGCCGCTGAACAGGTTGCTGCCACTCATCGACTGGTTGCCACCGAACGGACGGCTGACGCTATTGGACAACCGCACTTCCTGGATCAGGCCTTTCGGAACTTCGCGTACGAAGCGCGACACCTTGTTGTAGGTCTCGCTGCCATACAGGCGGCGGGTTTCGGCGTAGGTCATCACCAGATTCTGCATGGCCCGAGTGATGCCGACATAGGCCAGACGACGCTCTTCCTCAAGGCGGCCGGGTTCTTCCAGGCTCATCTTGTGCGGGAACAGGCCTTCCTCCATGCCCACCAGGAACACGTAAGGGAATTCCAGGCCCTTGGCGCTGTGCAGGGTCATCAATTGAATACTGTCTTCGTGCTCGTCGGCCTGGGTGTCGCCGGCTTCCAGCGACGCATGACCGAGGAAGGCCGCGAGCGGCGTCAGGTCTTCGTCTTCTTCGCTGTTTTCGAAGTTGCGCGCGGCGCTGACCAGTTCCTCAAGGTTTTCTACCCGGGCCTGGCCTTTCTCGCCTTTTTCCGCTTCGTGATAGGCGATCAGCCCCGACTGCTCGATGACGGTCTGGGTCATCAGATGCAGCGGCATTTCCATGCACTTGGCAGCGAGGTTCTCGATCAGCTCGATAAACGCGCCGAGGGCACCGGCTGCACGACCGGTCAGGCCTTTGTTGGCTACCAGTTGGCGCATCGCTTCCCACATCGACACGTCGCTGTGGCGCGCATGGTCGCGGATCGCTTCGACGGTTTTCTCGCCGATGCCGCGGGCTGGCACGTTGATGACCCGTTCCAGTGCCGCGTCGTTGCCCCGTCCTTCAAGTAACCGCAGGTAAGCCATGGCGTTCTTGATTTCGGCGCGTTCGAAGAAGCGCTGACCGCCATAGATACGGTAGGGAATGCGCTCGCGCAGCAAGGCCTCTTCCAGAACCCGCGACTGGGCGTTGGAGCGGTACAGAATCGCGATATCGCTGCGAGACAAGCCGGTTTTCAGCGCGCTTTCGATGGTTTCGACAACGTAGCGTGCTTCGTCGTGTTCGTTGAAGGCGGCGTACAGGTTGATCGCTTCGCCATCGCCGCCGTCTGTCCACAGCTCTTTGCCCAGGCGCCCGGTGTTGTTGGCGATCAAGGCGTTGGCTGCCTTCAGGATGCCGGCGGTGGAGCGATAGTTTTGCTCCAGGCGAATGGTTTCGGCGTCCGGGAAGTCTTCGGAGTACTGGTAGATGTTCTCGATTTTCGCGCCGCGCCAGCCGTAGATCGACTGGTCGTCGTCGCCTACGACCATCAGGCTGTCGCCACCCTTGGCCAGCAGGCGCAACCAGGCGTACTGCACGGCGTTGGTGTCCTGGAACTCGTCCACCAGGATGTGCCGGAAGCGCTTTTGATAGTGAGCGAGCAGGCCTGGGTGATCGCGCCACAGATCGAGGGCGCGCAGCAGCAATTCGGAGAAGTCGATGACACCCGCACGCAGGCAGGCGGCCTCGTAGGCTTCATAGATGCCGCGCATGGTCGCCAGGAACAGGTCACCGCTGGCTTGAATGTGTTGCGGACGCAGGCCTTCGTCTTTCTGCCCGTTGATGAACCACTGGGCCTGACGGGCCGGCCAGCGTTGCTCATCCAGGCCGAGCTCGCGGATCACCCGCTTGACCAGCCGTTGCTGGTCGTCGCTGTCGAGAATCTGGAAAGTCTGGCTTAAGCCCGCTTCCTGCCAGTGCGCCCGCAACAAGCGGTGCGCCAGGCCGTGGAAGGTGCCGACCCACATGCCGGCCGGGTTGATACCCATCAACTGCTCGATGCGCTGGCGCATCTCGGCAGCAGCCTTGTTGGTGAAGGTCACCGACAGGATGGAGTGGGGCGAGGCGTTTTCGACCTGGATCAGCCAGGCGATACGGTGCACCAGCACTCGGGTTTTACCGGAACCAGCACCGGCCAGGACCAACTGACGACCCACGGGGGCCGCTACGGCCTGGCGTTGGGCATCGTTGAGGGAGTTCAGCAGAAGGGAGAGATCATCGCGCATCAGGGCATTCTAGGGGGACGCGACACACCGGGCAAACTCCGCTTCGCTTTAGCCGATGAAAGTTATGCGAAGGACGACCGGTCGGTCATCGGCTGCAGGCGTTGGCGGGGCGAGTCTTCAGCGTTTTCAGGGGGCGTCGGCGACTGAAAAATTTGGCGATTTATTGATCAGCAGCAGTTTGGTCCGGGCAATTGCTTGTGTATGCTCCGAGCAGTTTCGGGCTCATGCTCATCATTATAAGAACAAGAACATCGCCTATGACCCTCAGCTTCGACCTGTCGGGCCCCATTGTGGAACCCCGGGAGATCCGTAAACAGTACGCCATGGAAATGGCGGTCGAACGCACGCGCCTGTTGTATCAGGGCTCGCTGCTGCCCACGTTGTTCATGCTGATCAATGGCCTGGTCTGCGCCGGTTTGCTCTGGAGTCCGCAGCGCTACTTCCTGGTCAGTGTCTGGCTGGTGTGGTTGTTGTCACTGGTGGCATTACGGGTGATTCAGGTCGCAGCCTTCGACTCGGCAATTCCCAATCGACAGGCCCATCCCATTTGGCGAAGGATGTTCTGGCTGGGCTCCGGCCTCACCGGCCTGACCCTGGCCGGTGCCGGCATCGCCCTGGCTCCCGCCGACAACTTCATTCAGCAAGCCTGGGTCTTCGGCCTCATCGGCGCCGCAGCGCTTTCGGCCAGCGTGGCTTATGCGGTCAGTTTGCCGGCCTTTCTGTCTTTTACCTTGCCCTGCCTGTTGCCGGCCATCGCCTATATGTTTTTTGGGGGGGGCGAGCAGCAGCAAGGTTGGGGCTGGTTCGGGCTGATTCTGCTCGGTGCATTGAGCGTGGTTGCCTGGCAGGTCAATCGATTGATCGATCGGGGCTTGATGCGACGCTTTCAGAATCAGGCACTGATCGAGCATTTGCAGCAGGCGCAAAGCTGCAGTGATCAGCTCAATCAGAAGCTGGCCAAGGAGATCGAACAGCGCCGACGGGCCGAGGACGAGTTGCGGGAGATTCAGATCGACCTGGAAAACCGTGTCGCTCAGCGCAGCCTGGAGCTGGACGCTGCCAACCAGGCGCTGAGCAAGAGTGAGGCGCGTCTGGCGCTGGCATTGAAGGCCAGCGAGTTGGGGTTGTGGGACTGGAATCTGCAAACCGACGAAGTCCATCACACGCAGATTCAGGAATTGTTCGGCCTGGAGCCGGAGCAGGTCACCGCATTACTGCGTCACCTCAAGCCGCGCCTGCATCCCGAGGATCTTCCTGCGCTGAAAAGGGCGCTGGTCGAGCATATGAAGGGCCGCACCGAGGACTATCAGATCGAGTATCGCGTACGGCATGGCGACGGCCACTGGGTCTGGATCGAGGACCGTGGGCGGGCGGTCGAGCGCGCCAAAAACGGCCGGGTGATTCGCATGGTTGGCACTCGCCGCGACATCAGCGTCAGCAAAGGCCTGGAAGAACAGCGGCAACTGGCGGCGACCGTTTTCGAGGCGGCCAGCGAAGGGATCGTGATTTTCGATCCGAACTACGCCCTGATCGCGGTCAATCAAGCCTTCAGTCGAGTGACCGGCTATGACATCGAAGACATGATCGGCCGCAATGTCGTTGAGTTGCCCTGCAGCCGCGATGCGCGTCGGCATTACGCCGCAATACATCAGGCGCTGGAACAGCAAGGCAGCTGGCAGGGCGAATTGGTGGAAACCCGCAAGAACGGCGAGATGTATCCGCAATGGCTGCAACTGAATGCTGTGCGCGATACCCGGGGAAATGTCAGCCATATTGTGGGCTTCTTCGCTGATCTCTCCGCCCGCCGGGAATCCGAAGAGCGGATGCGCTATCTGACCCATTACGACGAACTTACCGGTCTGGCCAACCGCTCGATGTTCCGCGAACGACTCAGCGAGGCTCACCAACGAGTGCGACAGGGCGGTTATCGCAGCCTGGCGTTGCTGCACATCAATCTCGATCGGTTCAAGCAACTCAACGACAGCCTGGGGCATGAAGTCGCCGACCAGCTATTGCAGAAAATGGCCCGGCGACTGGTGAATGCATTGCCTGAGGCAGACACCATCGCGCGCCTTTCCGGTGACGAATTTGCTGTGCTGTTCAATTCCTATGGCAACCTTTCGAGCCTGGCCCGGGTGGCGACTCGTCTGGCGAGCAAGTTGCGTTTGCCCGTCACCATCGACGGCCATGAGCTGGTGGTCAGCGCGTCGATGGGTATCAGCCTGTTGCCGGACAGCGCCCGGGAAATATCTGCATTGGTCAGTCAGTCGAACATGGCCATGCAACACGCCAAACACCTGGGTGGTAATAACTTCCAGTTTTACACCGACAGTCTGCAAGCCAGCACGCTGGAGCGCTTGCAGCTGGAAAACCATTTGCGCAAGGCCGTCGAAGAGCAACAGCTGAAGGTGTTTTACCAACCCAAGCTGTGCCTTGCCACGGGCAAGCTCAATGCCGCCGAAGCCTTGGTGCGCTGGGATCATCCGACCATGGGCCGTGTGCCGCCGGGGGATTTCATCGGCCTGGCTGAAGAGACTGGATTGATCGGCCCGATCGGTGAGTTCGTGTTGCGTCAGGCCTGCTGGCAAGCCTGTGAGTGGCAGCGGCAGGGGCTTGAGCCGATCCGGGTGTCGGTCAATTTGTCGGTACACCAGTTGCGCCAAGGCAAGCTGGTCAGTCTGGTGCGACAGGTCCTGGAGGAAACCGCGCTGGCACCGCACCTCCTGGAGCTGGAACTCACTGAAAGCCAGTTGCTCGACAGCGTCGAACATATCATCGCTACTTTCCAGCAATTGCGAGATCTAGGGGTGAAGCTGGCCATCGATGATTTCGGCACGGGGTATTCGTCCCTGAGTTACCTCAAGCGGATTCCGGTGGATTACGTGAAGATCGACCAGGCGTTTATCCGCGGATTGGGTGAGGGCACTGAAGACGCGGCGATTACCCGGGCAATCATTGCCATGGCACACGGCTTGTCGTTGAAGGTCGTGGCGGAAGGGGTCGAACGACGCGAGCAGCTTGAGTTTCTCAAGAATGAGCTCTGTGACGAGGTGCAAGGCTATCTCATCAGCCGGCCGGTCGAGGCGGATGGGCTTGCGGCGCTGCTGCGCGAACAATCCATGGATTGAAAAGGTGCTTCCCGCCGGTTGTTTTCCAGAGCCGACGGGAAGTCGATGTGTACTTAGCTGGAAATCATGACTTCATCGATATGGTGCAGCAACTCTCCTTCGTAGAAGATACTAACGCCACTGACGTTAGAGTCTCCCATTGTTTTATATTCGATGAATTTGTCAGTTAAGACATGCAGTGTAATATCCTGAGGTATTGCAAGTACCAGATCCAGTCGCAGATCAAAGGACTTATCCTGAATATCGCTGAGTTCCAGTTTTGGTATAACGCGGGGATCGGCAACGGTTACGGTGCCATTGACGCGGAAAGACTGGCTCCCAGGCATTCGGTCGATTTGTGCGGTCCAGTCTTTGGTTTTAATACTCATGGTTTGTAACTCCAGTAATTAGTTATATTGCTTCCTGCCGAATTAATATATCCATCTGAAGTTGCGAGCGATAAGTTTTTTAGTTTGGCTTTGTAAGGTTGTGTGTTCCGGTATTTATCATCTGAATATCGATATGCAAGCATTAATGGTGGGGGCGCTGCCCGTCCAGTGATGTCGCGATGGTGCGCCTGAGCGTCGAGCGCGAGTGCTACATGAGGCGCGGGCACCTGAAATCGAGGGATCCGGTTACGCATTGAGCAGGCAAAAAGCCGATTCATGTAGTATAACTACAAGCGTGCTACATCCCCGGCACCTGCCAATAACAAAGAGTCCAGCCCTTTGAATCTGCTGCAACACATCGCCCAGTCTCGCCACCTGTTACGCAAGTCGGAGCTCAAGGTCGCCGACCATGTGCTGCTTGATCCTGCGGCCGTGATGCACAGCTCCATGGCCGACCTGGCCCACAGCGTGGGCATCAGTGAGCCGACCATCGTGCGTTTTTGCCGTGCCATCGGTTGTTCCGGCTTTCAGGACCTGAAGCTGAAGCTGGCCCAGAGCCTGGCGGCAGGTGCGAGTTTCGGCCAGTTTGCGATCCATGAGGATGATTCGGTCGCCGACTACAGCCTGAAAATCTTCGACACCACCCTGCATACGTTGATGGAGGTTCGCGAGAAACTCGATCCGCTGGAATTGCAGAGGGCCGTGACGCTCATGTCCCAGGCCCAGCGTGTCGAGTTCTATGGCTTCGGCGCCTCCGGTGCGGTCGCAGCGGACGCCCAGCACAAGTTCTTCCGCTTGCTGCTGACGGCAGCGGCGTATTCTGACCCGCACATGCAGGCGATGTCGGCCGTGACGCTCAAGCCAACCGACGTGGCGATCTGCATTTCCCAGTCCGGGCGCTCCAAGGACCTGCTGATCACCGCCAACCTGGTGCGCGAAAGCGGTGCTTCGCTGATCACCTTGTGCCCGAGCCAGACACCATTGGCCGAGCTGTCGACGGTCAATCTGGCGATCGATGTGCATGAAGACACTGAAATCTATACGCCGCTGACGTCGCGTATCGCCCACCTGGTGGTGATCGACGTGCTGGCAATGGGCGTGGCCATGGCGCGTGGTCCGAGCCTGGTCAATCACCTCAAGAGCGTCAAGCGCAGCCTGCGCAGCTTGCGGTTGTCGCCCAAGTCGGTGAAAGCGCTGGACGACTGATGTCGTCGTAAGGTCGTTCCGACCTTATTCGCGAGCAAGCCCGCTCCCACATTCGACCGAGTTCTGCCAGATGGATACGGTCAAATGTGGGAGCGGGCTTGCTCGCGAAGGCGTCCTCGAATACGCCGCACGTTTCATCAGTCTGTAACGCCCGAGCCGCCAAACCGTCATCCTCGGCGCCTATCTTGAAACTCCCGTACTCGCCTTGGGAGACTCGAAATGGCCATGCCTTACGAAGAACGCAACAGCGCTGTCAAAACCCGTCGTCAGCAAGAAGATCAGCGCCGCATGGAATTCCGTCGCGCCATTGAAGATCGCTGCGAACGCCGTCAGCTTCTGGCCGAAATTGGCGATTTTCCGGAGTTGGAACTCAACTTCTGGCAGGCAACTCCCTCGACTTCCCGTCGAAACGCTCAACCAGCGCGCTGATTTGAATCCGTTCACTACGGATAAATGCCAGGAAGGCGTGAGCCACCGGTGACAGGCGTTTCGCCTTGGCCTGCACCAGGCACCAACTGCGAAACAGTGGCAGCTCTTCGACGGGTAGCTCGATCAGCCCACCGGTTGCCAGCTCAAGGTTCAGGGCGTGGCGCGTCAACAGCGCAACGCCCAGGCCTGCCAGTACACATTCACGCTGGGCTTCGGCAGACGAGACTTCCTGGGTCTGGTTGAAGTGCACGCGTTTCTCTTTGAAGTATTCTTCGCACGCCAGCCGCGTCCCGGAGCCTGGCTCACGCAACAGCAGTGTGTAGGGCTCGAGATCCTGCAGGCGCAGCGGCCCCATATGACACAGCGGGTGATCCGGTGGCGCCACGGCGACGATCGGGTTGTTCAGGAACGGCAGGAATTCCAGGCCCATGTCCTGAGGCACCATGGACATGATCACCAGGTCGTCGCGGTTGTCCGACAAACGCCGAATAACCTGGCCGCGATTGACCACCGTCAGTTGCAGGTTCACCTCCGGGTGTTGGCGTTTGAAGGCGGCAAACAAGTGCGGCACGAAATATTTGGCGCTGGATTCCACCGCCAGTTTCAGTTGCCCCTGCAGCGAGCCCTGCATGTCCGACAACTGCATGTCGAGGTTTTCCAGGCGTCCGAAAATATCCCGGCTGGCCCGCTGTAACGCTTCAGCCGCTTCGGTCATGTAGAGTTTTTTGCCGACGTAATCGAACAAAGGCTGGCCAATCAGCTCTTCAAGTTGACGAATCTGCAGGCTGACGGCAGGTTGTGTGAGCGACATTTCCTCGGCCGCGCGACTGTACGACCGCAAATCACAGACCTCGTTGAAGATCTGCAATTGCCGTAAAGTCATACGCATCAATGACTTACGCATTATATGGTCACTCTCGCCGCTGGCTGGAGAATCAACTATAAGTCTTTACTTATGCGCGACCCAATAATTATTCATTTTTGTTAATCCCTTGTGGGCGCTAGTGTGGACCTGCGACCAAATTGAAACATTTGGTCACGCGTCGACCTGGTCTAGCAGGTCGTGGGTACCACCGGCTCAAGGGAATTTCCAAGTGATAACAAAGATCCTGATCGCCAACCGTGGTGAGATTGCCGTACGAATCGTGCGTGCCTGCGCCGAAATGGGCATTCGCTCGGTCGCGATCTATTCCGACGCCGACCGTCATGCCTTGCATGTGAAGCGTGCGGACGAGGCCCACAGTATTGGTGCCGAGCCCTTGGCCGGTTACCTGAACCCGCGCAAGCTGGTGAACCTGGCCGTGGAAACCGGCTGCGATGCATTGCATCCCGGTTACGGATTCCTTTCGGAAAACGCCGAACTGGCGGAGATCTGCGCTGAGCGCGGTATCAAATTCATCGGCCCGTCGGCGGAAGTCATTCGCCGCATGGGCGACAAGACTGAAGCGCGCCGCAGCATGATCAAGGCCGGCGTGCCGGTCACCCCGGGCACCGAAGGCAACGTGTCGGGCATCGAAGAAGCCCTGACCGAAGGCGACCGCATCGGTTACCCGGTGATGCTCAAGGCTACCTCCGGTGGCGGCGGTCGCGGCATTCGTCGTTGCAACAGCCGTGAAGAACTCGAACAGGCTTTCCCGCGAGTGATTTCCGAAGCCACCAAGGCGTTCGGTTCGGCGGAAGTGTTCCTGGAAAAATGCATCGTCAATCCGAAACACATCGAAGCGCAGATTCTCGGTGACAGCTTCGGCAACGTGGTGCACCTGTTCGAGCGTGACTGCTCGATCCAGCGCCGCAACCAGAAGCTGATCGAGATCGCCCCGAGCCCGCAACTGACCCCGGAACAGCGCGCCTACATCGGCGACCTGTCGGTACGCGCAGCCAAGGCCGTGGGCTACGAGAATGCCGGCACCGTGGAGTTCCTGCTCGCCGAGGGCGAGGTGTACTTCATGGAGATGAACACCCGGGTGCAGGTGGAACACACCATCACCGAAGAAATCACCGGCATCGACATTGTCCGTGAGCAGATCCGCATCGCCTCCGGCCTGCCGCTTTCGGTGAAACAGGAAGACATCCAGCACCGCGGTTTCGCGCTGCAATTCCGGATCAACGCCGAAGACCCGAAAAACAATTTCCTGCCGAGCTTCGGCAAGATCACCCGTTATTACGCGCCCGGCGGTCCTGGCGTGCGTACCGACACGGCGATCTACACCGGTTACACCATTCCACCGTTCTACGATTCCATGTGCCTGAAACTGGTGGTGTGGGCGCTGACCTGGGAAGAGGCGATGGACCGTGGCTTGCGCGCCCTCGACGACATGCGTCTGCAAGGGGTCAAGACCACCGCCGCGTATTACCAGGAAATCCTCCGCAATCCGGAATTCCGTAGCGGCCAGTTCAACACCAGCTTTGTTGAAAGCCACCCTGAACTGACCAACTACTCGATCAAGCGCAAACCCGAAGAGCTGGCCCTGGCCATCGCCGCCGCCATCGCCGCCCACGCAGGCCTGTGAGGAATAGAACAATGAGCAAGCAAATCCACGTTACCGACACGATCCTGCGCGACGCCCACCAATCGCTGCTCGCGACCCGCATGCGCACCGAAGACATGCTGCCGATCTGCGACAAGCTCGACAAAGTCGGCTACTGGTCGCTGGAGTGCTGGGGCGGCGCGACGTTCGACGCCTGCGTACGCTTCCTGAAAGAAGACCCGTGGGAGCGTCTGCGCCAATTGCGCGCCGCGCTGCCTAACACCCGTCTGCAAATGCTCCTGCGTGGCCAGAACCTGCTGGGCTACCGCCACTACAGCGACGACGTGGTCAAAGCCTTCGTTGCCAAGGCTGCAGTCAACGGTATCGACGTGTTCCGCATTTTCGACGCCATGAACGACGTGCGTAACCTGCGCGTGGCCATCGAAGCGGTGAAAGCGGCGGGCAAACACGCCCAAGGCACCATCGCCTACACCACCAGCCCGGTGCACACCATCGAGGCCTTCGTGAACCAGGCCAAGCAAATGGAAGCCATGGGTTGCGACTCGGTGGCGATCAAGGACATGGCTGGCCTGCTGACCCCGTACGCCACCGGTGAACTGGTCAAGGCACTGAAAGCCGAGCAATCGCTGCCCGTGTTCATCCACTCCCATGACACCGCTGGTCTGGCTGCAATGTGCCAGATGAAGGCTATCGAAAACGGCGCCGACCACATCGACACCGCGATCTCCAGCTTCGCCTGGGGCACCAGCCACCCGGGTACCGAGTCGATGGTCGCCGCCCTTAAAGGCAGCGAGTTCGACACCGGCCTGAACCTGGAGCTGCTGCAAGAGATCGGTCTGTATTTCTACGCCGTGCGCAAGAAGTACCACCAGTTCGAAAGCGAATTCACTGCCGTCGACACCCGTGTCCAAGTCAACCAGGTACCGGGCGGGATGATTTCCAACCTGGCCAACCAGTTGAAAGAGCAGGGCGCCCTCAACCGCATGAGCGAAGTGCTGGCCGAGATTCCGCGGGTTCGCGAAGACCTCGGCTTCCCGCCGCTGGTGACCCCGACGTCGCAGATCGTCGGCACCCAGGCGTTCTTCAACGTGCTGGCCGGCGAGCGCTACAAGACCATCACCAACGAAGTGAAGCTCTACCTGCAAGGTGGCTACGGCAAGGCGCCGGGCACGGTGAACGAGAAGCTGCGTCGCCAGGCCATCGGCAGCGAAGAGGTTATCGACGTTCGCCCGGCCGACCTGCTCAAGCCGGAAATGGCCAAGCTGCGCGCCGATATCGGTGCACTGGCCAAGTCTGAAGAAGACGTGCTGACCTACGCCATGTTCCCGGACATCGGCCGCAAGTTCCTCGAAGAGCGTGCGGCTGGAACCCTGACACCTGAAGTGCTGTTGCCGATTCCGGAAGCCGGCAAGGTGGCTTCGGCAGGCGGCGAAGGCGTGCCGACCGAGTTCGTCATCGACGTTCACGGCGAAACCTACCGCGTCGATATCACCGGTGTTGGCGTCAAGTCCGAAGGCAAGCGTCACTTCTACCTGTCCATCGACGGCATGCCGGAAGAGGTGGTGTTCGAGCCGCTCAACGAGTTCGTCGGCGGCGGCAGCAGCAAGCGCAAGCAGGCCAGCGCACCAGGCCATGTCAGCACCACCATGCCAGGCAACATCGTCGATGTGCTGGTCAAGGAAGGTGACACCGTCAAGGCAGGCCAGGCCGTGCTGATCACCGAAGCGATGAAGATGGAAACCGAAGTCCAGGCCGCCATCGCCGGCAAAGTCACCGCCATTCACGTGGCCAAGGGCGACCGGGTCAATCCGGGTGAAATCCTGATCGAGATCGAAGGCTGAGTTAACAGCCTCGATTCAACGCTTTAAACCTCGGGGGGGCATGTGCTCCCCTTTTTTTATGCCTGCAACTCCTTTCCTGGAAGCGCGCATTTTTTCTGATGTCTTCCCGACAGCACCTAAGCGTCACTGCTAAAACTGCATTATTTTGCAGTTTTACGGCAGGGGATCACCTTTCGTGTGCATTTTATTGCGTATGGCAATGCTGTTGATTTGCCTCTGATGCATTATATTGCGTTTATACTTGGTGGAGCTCTTCAAAAAGTGCATTTAAATGCAGGTGGAAAAGCATGTACAACCTGACATTGCAGATTTTTACGGCGGGTGAATGGTCCGACGCTATGGTCTTGAGCTTTGATAACCCTGAAAAGGGTTTCGAAAGCCGGTGCAATTTTGGTTACGAAACGGGTTATCTCGTCGATAACCATGAAGCCATCGGATCCCCGTTCTCCAAGGCTGTGAGTGCAAGAATCCCATTGGATTGGGAAGGTCGGCGATCCAACGCGCCAGCATTCGTGCATGACATTGCACCTGCCGGAGCTGCAAAACGATTTCTTCTCGCACGCGTAGGGCAAGACAAACCCGCTGACATCAGTGCCGACCTTTACCTGTTGGGCAGGAGTACACCGGCACCTATCGGCAACATGCGAATCAAAGAATCTGCCGAGGCGGTTGATGAGCGTGAGCCTATTGGGTTTGAGCGTCAGGATGTCATCAGTCGAGACAACCGTTTTCTCGAATACGCCTATGAGCTGGGCGCTGCGATTGGCGGTGCGACAGGCGCCGGAGGTGAGGCACCGAAGCTTTTGTTGGCCGAAAACAAGACCGGCCTCTTGTATCCGGACGCAGTGCTGGAAGACCGGGATGTCACCCAACATTGGTTTGTGAAGTTTGCCCGCAATAAAGGTAACCAGACTGATCAAGATATCCTGCGAAGCGAATACCACTACTACAAAGCTCTCCAGGCGCTGGGTATCGAAACAGTCGTTGAGGAAGGATTGGCGTTAGAGGAAGCGACCAAACCCAGCTTGTGGATGCAGCGTTTTGATCGTCAGGTAACAGTCCAGGGTGTAGAGCGTTTGGCGGTAGAGTCGATTTATTCGCTGGCGAATGTCACCAAGCCTGGAAGTGCGATGAACCACATGGAGGTTATCCGCATGCTTGCCGGGCTCTGGCGCG
>NZ_JBGLYV010000133.1:0-13778 GCF_047304225.1 Pseudomonas sp. Pseusp3
GACCAGAACCGCTCCTGGCGTGCTTCGGCCAGCTCGCCCTGGCGCAGCAGCACCGGCAGCGCCCAGCTCAAGGTGTCGCCGAGGCTGTGCTGGTAATACTGGGAGGTCCACAGGCACAGCTTGAACAGCGCGGGCGGCAGCGGTGGGGTAGCGTCGAGCAGGGCCAGGGCCGGCTTGAGTTTCTCGGCCGGCACTTCGCTGGTGTTGGTGACTTCCACCAGGATTCCGATCATCTCGCGCCGGCCGAACGGTACCCGCAGGCGCATGCCAGGGTGCAGCTGGCTGCGCAGGACGCCGGCCGGAGCGCGGTAGTCGAACAGGCGGCGCAGCGGCGAAGGCAGGGCGAGGCGCAGAATGGCGTCGGGCACGCGGGGGATCTCGAATGGCGAAAAGTAACCAGCAGGGCCATGACCTGTGGGAGCGGGCTTGCTCGCGAAAGCGGTGTGCCAGACGATTTGAATGCTGACTGACACTCCGTCTTCGCGAGCAGGCCCGCTCCCACAGGGGTGGCGATTTGGCCGGGAGCCTAGCAGACGGTCGGTAGAAGCGACAGCTTGCGTGATCAGGATTGTCTGGTAGAATCCGCGGCCTAATTACGTGCGGTATTCAACAATTGTGTTGGGTGGCGGCACGCTAGCCTGAGGAAGACACCATGAAAGCTGATATCCATCCAGAATACCCGGCAGTTGCTGTTACCTGCAGCTGCGGCAACAAGTTCGAAACCCGTTCGACCTTCGGCAAAGCCCTGGCGATCGACGTTTGCAACGAATGCCACCCGTTCTACACCGGTAAGCAGAAGACCCTGGACACCGGTGGTCGCGTACAGAAGTTCGCCGACCGTTTCGGTGCTTTCGGCGCGAAAAAGGCCTAAGGCCAATCAACTTGGGGAGCCGCTACGGTTTTTCCATGCTGATGAAGAAGGCGTCCCTTGCGGGCGCCTTTTTTATGTCTGCGATTTGGCTGTCTGGCGCCCAGGCCTTTTGCCCGGCGCCAGGCGACCTGGCGCCCGTTGCGGTGCAGCGGGTGGTGGACGGCGACACTTTGCGCCTGAGCGATGGCCGCAATGTGCGCATGATCGGCTTGAACACGCCGGAGCTGGGTAAAAAGGGCCGTTCCGACGAGCCGTTCGCCGTGGCCGCACGCAAACGCCTCGAAGCCTTGGTGGCGGCGAGTGACGGGCGGGTCGGGTTGGTGCCTGGCAAAGAAAGCAAGGACCATTACGGCCGCACCCTGGCCCATGTCTATGGTGCAGACGGCGCCAACCTGGAAGCGCAATTGCTTGCCGAAGGCCTGGGTTTTCAGGTGGCGGTGGCGCCGAATGTCGATCTGGTCGCCTGTCAGCAAGCCGCAGAACGCAACGCTCGTCAGGCCGGGCTCGGTGTCTGGCGCCAGTCACCTGTACTGAAAGCGGAGCAGATCAGCGCTTCCGGTTTTGCCGTGCTCAGCGGTCGTGTGAGCAAGGTGCAACGCAATCGCGGCGGGGTTTGGATCGAGTTGCAGGATTCAGTTGTATTGCGCGTTGCACCCAATCTGCTGGCGCGTTTCGATATGAATTCGCTGGAAGGCCTCAAAGGCAAGCAGGTCGAGGCGCGTGGCTGGGTGCTGGATCGCTCGCGCAAAGGCGGCCTCAAGGAAGGCCAGGCACGCTGGATGTTGCCCTTGACCGACCCGGCGATGCTTCAAGCGGTGCCGTGATAAAAAATTGTAGACATTTTTTCTGCCGATTGTGAACAGTCTAACCCTTGTAAGTCGTGGCTCTTGGCCCAAAGTCGTAGGGCAGGGCGCTTGACAGGGGGGACCGGTCAGTCTTGTGGGGACTTTGCGAGGCGCGTATCCTCGCTGACCAGTCTGTCCAACAGTAAAAGCGGAATGCCAAAATGTCTGATCTGAAAACTGCCGCTCTCGAATATCACGCCAATCCTCGTCCAGGGAAGCTGAGTGTCGAGCTCACCAAGGCCACTGCTACCGCTCGCGACCTGTCGCTGGCCTACAGCCCGGGCGTAGCCGAACCAGTACGCGAGATCGCCCGCGATCCTGAACTGGCCTACAAGTACACCGGCAAAGGCAACCTGGTTGCAGTCATTTCCGATGGCACCGCGATTCTCGGCCTGGGTAACCTCGGCCCATTGGCTTCCAAGCCAGTGATGGAAGGTAAGGGCGTACTGTTCAAGCGCTTCGCCGGCATCGACGTTTTCGACATCGAAGTCGACTCCGAAAGCCCGCAGGCCTTCATCGACACCGTCAAGCGCATTTCCATCACCTTCGGTGGCATCAACCTGGAAGACATCAAGGCACCAGAGTGCTTTGAAATCGAACGTGCTCTGATCGAGCAGTGCGATATTCCGGTATTCCACGATGACCAGCACGGCACCGCTATCGTGACCGCCGCCGGCATGATCAACGCCCTGGAAATTGCTGGCAAAACCCTGCCGCAAGCCAAGATCGTCTGCCTGGGTGCCGGCGCTGCCGCCATCTCCTGCATGAAGTTGCTGGTGAGCATGGGCGCCAACATCGAAAACATCTACATGGTCGACCGTACCGGCGTGATCCACTCCGGCCGTGACGACCTGAACCAGTACAAGGCGGTGTTCGCTCACGCGACCGACAAGCGCACCCTGGCTGACGCCCTGCAAGGCGCTGACGTGTTCGTAGGCCTGTCCGGCCCGAACCTGCTGAGCCCTGAAGGCCTGCTGTCCATGGCGGCCAACCCGATCGTGTTCGCGTGCTCCAACCCTGATCCGGAAATCTCCCCGGAACTGGCACACGCTACCCGTAGCGACGTGATCATGGCCACCGGTCGTTCCGACTACCCGAACCAGGTCAACAACGTACTGGGCTTCCCGTTCATCTTCCGCGGTGCCCTGGACGTTCGCGCCAAGCGCATCAACGAAGAAATGAAAGTGGCTGCGGCCAACGCCCTGCGTGAACTGGCCAAGCTGCCAGTGCCTCAGGAAGTGTGCGACGCCTATGGCGGCATCAAGCTGGAATTCGGTCGTGAGTACATCATTCCGAAGCCAATGGATGCCCGTCTGATCACCCTGATCTCCGATGCCGTGGCCAAAGCCGCCATCGAGACGGGTGTGGCGACCCTGCCGTATCCGAAGAACTACCCGCTCAAAAGCGTGGATGACGTGTTCAACGGCTAAGAGCAGCCGCCCATAAAAAAACCCAGCCAAGTGCTGGGTTTTTTTATGGCTGTAGGAGCGAGCTTGCTCCGGGCGGCGTTCCGACGATGGACGTCAACGATAACGCGTGTGTTCTGAATAAGCGCGTCGCCCTTGAGTCCTTCGCGAGCAAGCTCGCTCCTACAGCTGCTCCTCTAGAACAAATCGATCGGCGCCTGTTCATCCGCTGGCAACGGGCTGCCCGGTGCCGTGCCACTGCCGATCTCGTTGACCGACGGTGGCGTATCTTCGGCCTTGAACAGCTCGAAGTAAGCACCTGGCGTGCCCGGGCTGGCTGCGCGGCCGCTGACCGGATCGACTCTCAGGCTGAGGATGCCTTCCGGCTCAGGCTGCGTATGCGGCGGTTTGCCTTTGAGCGCGGGGCCCATGTAATTCATCCAGATCGGCAGCGCGACGGTGCCGCCGAATTCCTTGCGGCCCAGGCTTTCCGGTTGATCGAAACCGGTCCATACGGTCGTCACGTAATCGGCGTTGTAGCCGGAGAACCAGGCGTCCTTGGACTCGTTGGTCGTACCGGTCTTGCCGGCAATGTCGGGGCGGCCCAGGGCCAGTGCGCGACGCCCGGTGCCGAGCTTGATCACGTCCTCGAGCATGCTGTTGAGAATGTAGGTGGTGCGTCCGTCAATGATGCGTTCGGCAACGGCGGGTGCCTGTGGCGTCGGCGTAGTACCTGGGACTTCGCCCGGCGTTACGTTGACCGTGAAGGCTTGAGGGGTCGGTGCGGCAATGCCATCGCTGGCAGCGCCGCCCTGAGGCACGCTCGGCGGGTTGGCGACGAACAGTGTGTCGCCGTTGCGGCTTTCGATCTTGTCGATGATGTACGGGGTGATCTTGTAGCCGCCGTTGGCGAAGGCGCTCCAGCCGGTGGCGATTTCCATAGGCGTCAGGGTCGCGGTGCCCAGCGCCAGGGACAGGTTGGGTGGCAGGTCCTGTTTGTTGAAGCCGAAGCGAGTGATGTAGTCGATGGTCTTGCCCACGCCCATGGCTTGCAGCAAGCGGATCGACACCAGGTTGCGCGACTTGTACAGCGCTTCACGCAGGCGAATCGGGCCGAGGAAGGTGTTGGTGTCGTTCTTCGGACGCCAGACCTTGTCCAGGTACTCGTCGACGAACACGATCGGTGCGTCGTTCACCAGGCTGGAGGCGGTGTAGCCGCTGTCCAGTGCAGCGCTGTACACGAACGGTTTGAAGCTCGAACCCGGCTGGCGCTTGGCCTGCAATGCGCGGTTGTAGTTGCTCTGCTCGAAGGCGAAGCCGCCGACCAGCGAACGAATGGCGCCGTTCTGTGGGTCCAGGGACACCAGTGCGCCCTGGGCCTGCGGGATCTGACTGAACTTCAGCGAATTGTCCGGCTGACGCTGCACGCGAATCAGATCGCCGACCTGGGCCACGTCCGACGGTTGTTTCGGGTTGGCGCCCATGCTGTTGGTATTCAGGAACGGCCGGGCCCATTTCATGGTGTCCCAGTTCACGTGTTCCTGACCGGTGCGGGTCAGCACTTGCAGGCCGTTCTTGTCGACCAGGGTGACGATGGCCGGTTCCAGGCTGCTGATGGTGCGTTGTTTGGTCAGCTCGGTTGCCCAGGCTTCGCGAGTCTTGCCCGGCAGCCGCGACTCGGGGCCGCGATAGCCGTGGCGCTGATCGTAGGTCATCAGGCCTTCGTGGACCGCGGTGTTGGCCAGTTCCTGGAGGTCGCTCGGCACCGTGGTGGTGACGCGGAAGCCTTCGGTATACGCGTCGCTGCCATAGCGTCCGACCATCTCGGCGCGGGCCATTTCGGCGATGTACGGGGCGTTCACTTCCGGAGTCGGCACGTGATAGCTGGCGTTCAGCGGCTCGTTGACCGCTGCGGTGTAGTCGGCTTCGCTGATTTTTCCGAGCTTGTACATGCGCCCCAGGATCCAGTCGCGACGCTCCTTGCTGCGCGCCGGGTTGGCCAGCGGGTTGAAGCGCGACGGCGCCTTGGGCAGGCCGGCAATCATCGCCATCTGCGCCAGGCTGACGTCGCGGATCGATTTGCCGTAATAGACCTGCGCTGCCGCCTCGATGCCGTATGCACGGTTACCCAGATAGATCTTGTTGACGTACAGCTCGAGGATCTCGTCCTTGGTCAGCTGTCGTTCGATCTGCAGGGCCAGCAGGATCTCGGTGGTCTTGCGCGAAAAGCTGCGTTCGCTGCTCAGGAAGAAGTTCTTCGCCACTTGCATGGTGATCGTGCTGCCGCCGGACTGGATGTGTCCGCTTTTGACCAGTTGGGTCGCGGCACGCATCAGACTGCTCGGATCGACGCCGTAGTGGTTGGCGAAATTGTCGTCTTCAGCACTTAGTAACGCATTGATGAAATTGGGGGGAATGTCGGCGAAACGGATCGGTGTACGGCGCATTTCGCCAAACTCTGCGATCAACTTGTTATCGCTGCTGTAGACCCGCAAAGGAATCTGCAACTGGATGCTTCTCAGCGCCTCCACGGACGGAAGCCCGGGACTAAGGTAGAGGTACGCCCCGCTCAGACCCAGAAGGAGTCCGCAGAAAACCGCGACGATGGACCAACCGAAAAACTTCAGCAGACGAATCAAGGCTTTTGGATATCCAGGGCAAAAATGAATTGGGCAACAGGGTTCAGGCTAAATGAGAACGACCCGCGCTTGAGCAAATGCGGAAAAAAACGCTGGGCATTATAAGCATTTTTCTGACCGGGAGCGTGGTTGGCGCTGCTGTCAAGACGGGCGGATTGAACGCAATGGACATTGCAGAGTCCGTAACTCACGGAAAGTCATAGGGAATCGGTAGTGCCAGGACTCTTCAACAAAAAATCCAGTACGCTGCTGGGAATCGATATCAGCTCCACCTCGGTGAAGCTTCTGGAGTTGAGCCGTCAGGGCGAGCGCTACCGGGTCGAAGCCTATGCGGTCGAGCCCTTGCCGGTTGGCGCTGTGATCGAGAAAAACATCGCTGAGCTCGAAGGCGTGGGGCTGGCCCTCACTCGCGCGCTGGCCAAGGCCAGAACCGGCCTCAAGAACGTGGCCGTGGCCGTGGCAGGCTCGGCGGTGATCACCAAGATCATCGAGATGGATGCCGGGCTTTGCGAAGACGCGATGGAAAGCCAGCTGAAGATCGAGGCCGATCAGTACATTCCTTACCCCCTGGATGAAGTCGCGATCGACTTTGAAGTCTTGGGCGCCTCCGTGCGCAATCCGGAGCGCGTCAACGTGCTGCTCGCCGCTTGCCGCAAGGAAAACGTCGAAGTCCGCGAGGCGGCCCTGACGCTGGCGGGGCTGACCGCCCGCGTGGTCGATGTCGAGGCCTACGCGCTGGAGCGCTCATTCGGCTTGCTGGCCAGTCGGCTCGCGGTCTCCGGGGAGCGTTTGACTGTCGCAGTGGTGGATATCGGCGCCACCATGACCACCCTGAGCGTGCTGCAGAACGGGCGGATTATCTACACCCGTGAACAGCTGTTCGGCGGTCGGCAGTTGACCGAGGAAATCCAGCGTCGTTATGGCCTGGCGCTGGAGCAGGCGGGTCTGGCGCAAAAGAAGGGCGGCTTGCCGGATGACTATGCCGGTGAGGTCTTGCAGCCATTCCGAGAGGCGCTGGTGCAGCAGGTATCGCGCTCGTTGCAGTTCTTCTTTGCCTCCGGCCAGTACAGCAGCGTCGACCATATCCTGCTGGCCGGCGGTACCGCGTCGGTCCCGGGGCTGGACCGTTTGGTCGAGCAGCAATTGGGCACGCCGACCCAGGTCGCGAATCCTTTTTCCGAAATGATTCTGGGCAACAAGGTCAATGGTGCTGCCCTGGCGAGTGATGCCCCGGCGTTGATGATCGCCTGTGGTCTTGCCCTCAGGAGCTTTGACTGATGGCACGGATCAACCTTCTGCCTTGGCGCGAGGAGCGGCGTGAAGCGCGCCGCAAGCGCTTCCTGCTGGTCCTGGTGGCCGTGATGGTGGGCACGATGGGCGCGGTGCTGGTCGCCAACCAGGTCATCAGTGGCGCTATCGATCGGCAAATCGCCCGTAACAATTACATCGGCAAGCAAATCGCCGTGGTCGATGAGCGGATCACTCAGATCAACGATCTCAAGGCGCGCCGTCAGCAACTGATCGAGCGCATGCGCATCATCCGGGACCTGCAAGGCAATCGCCAAATCAGTGGGCGAATGTTTGACCAGTTGGCGCGAGCCCTGCCCGACGGCGTGTATTTCACCGAAGTGAAAATGACCGGAAAGACCTTGTCCATCGCCGGAGCTGCGCAATCGAACAGCCGTGTTTCAGACTTGATGCGCAACCTCGAGGCATCAGACTGGTTCGATGCGCCGAGCCTGACTGAAGTCAAAGCGGCGGCTGCCGGTCAGGTGGAGCCGGCCAGTGTCTTCCAGTTGACCGTTCGCCAGACTCGACCCGCAGCACCGGAGGAAGGCAAATGAGGCCATCCGAATGGTTCGAAGGGCTGCGCAGGATCGACATCAATGATCTGGATACCGGCAACATGGGTTCCTGGCCGCCAGCGATCAAGTTTCTGGTGGCCGGTTTGCTCATGCTGCTGGTGCTGGCCCTTGGCTACAACTTTTCCACTCGCGACCTCGAGAGCCAGCTCGATCTCAGTCGCGAGGAAGAGTCGACACTCAAGGAGCAGTTTGCTGGTAAGGCCCGCATGGCGGCGAATCTGGACCTCTACACCCAGCAGTTGAAGGAGATGGAGAAATCCTTCGGCATGCTGTTGCGGCAACTGCCCAGTGACACCGAAGTGCCCGGCTTGCTGGAAGACATCACTCGTACCGGTCTGGGCAGTGGCCTGGAGTTCGAAGAGATCAAGCTGCTGCCGGAGGTCGCCCAGCCGTTCTACATCGAACTGCCGATCCAGCTCACCGTCACCGGGGATTACCACGCCCTGGCCAGCTTTGTCAGTGGAGTGGCCGGGTTGCCGCGAATCGTTACCCTGCAC
Source organism: Pseudomonas sp. Pseusp3 (assembly GCF_047304225.1). Lineage (NCBI taxonomy): Bacteria > Pseudomonadati > Pseudomonadota > Gammaproteobacteria > Pseudomonadales > Pseudomonadaceae > Pseudomonas > Pseudomonas sp. Pseusp3. The sequence goes on from NZ_JBGLYV010000133.1 coordinate 8,124, forward strand.
GATTTCGACCTTGCCCCCGTCAGCCCCCAGGGTGGTCCGAAACTGCGCTTGAGCATCCTCGCCCGGACCTACCGCTACAGCGACAAGGGGCAGCATCAATGAGGCAGGCGCGATGTTTTTCGGTGGTGGTGTTGCTGTCTGCTCTGGCCGGTTGTGACGTCGGCGATGACTACAGCGATCTGGACGCGTACATGAACGAAATGCGCCAGCGTGGGCCGGACAGGATTGAACCAACGCCGGTATTCCGGTCTTACCCGACATTCACCTACAACGCGGCAAATCTGCGCAGCCCGTTTTCACCGCAGGGCAGTACTGATCCGGCGGCTCAACGGCGGGGTTCACGTAACGTCAAGCCCGACCCTGGTCGGGTCAAGCAATACCTCGAAGGTTTCAACATCGAGCAGTTTGAAATGGTCGGCACCCTTTCCAATGCAACGGGCTCCTATGCCCTGCTGCGCGGGGCGGGTGGGGTGCACCGGCTGAAAGTCGGCGATTACCTGGGACGTAACGACGGACGGATCGTTGCGATCAGCGGCTCGCAAGTCGATGTGGTTGAAATTGTCCCTGATGGTCAGGGCGCGTGGCTGGAGCGTCCCCGGACCATCCCTTTGAAAGAGCACTCATAGTGGAACTCGAATAATGAACAGGATTTTCGCAGCCTTCGGCCTTTCGCTATGGATAGCGTTGTTGTCGCCGATGGTACAAGCGGCCAATCTCAAGGCGCTGGATGTCGCTGCGCTGCCGGGAGACCGTGTCGAGTTGAAGTTGTCGTTCGATGAGCCGCCCCCGGTGCCCCACGGCTACACGACGGAATCGCCGGCCCGGATTGCGCTGGATTTGCCCGGTGTCGCCAGTCGGTTGGCCAGCAAGACTCGCGATCTCGGCAGTGGAAATGCCCGTAGTGCAACGGTGGTGGAAGCCGGAGACCGTACGCGATTGATCATCAACCTGGCCCAGCCGGCCCCGTACGACTCGCGAATTGAAGGCAACAATTTGCTGGTGGTAGTCGGGCAGGGTGTCAAGCCGTCGGCATCCAGGTCGGCGGCCACGGCAATGCCGGTTCCGGCGCGAGCCGCAGTAACCACAGGCAAGTCCATTCGGGGTGTGGATTTTCAGCGAGGTACACAGGGCGAAGGCAATGTGGTGATCGACTTGTCGGATCCAGCGATGGCGCCCGATATACAAGAGCGCGAGGGCAAGATCATCGTCGGGTTTGCCAAAACCCGATTGCCTGAGCCGTTGCGCGTGCGTCTGGATGTGAAGGATTTCGCCACACCGGTGCAGTTCGTCAATGCCAGCGCGAGTGGAGATCGAGCCATCATCAGCATTGAGCCTGGTGGCGCGTTCGATTACTCGACCTATCAGACCGACAGCAAGCTTACGATCAGCGTTCGCCCGGCGACGGTCGACAACCTGCAAAAGCGCAATGCCGGGCAGCATGCCTACAGCGGCGAGAAGCTTTCGCTGAATTTCCAGGACATCGATGTGCGTTCGGTGCTGCAACTGATCGCCGATTTCACCAACCTCAATCTGGTGGCCAGCGACACTGTGCAGGGTGGCATCACGTTGCGCTTGCAGAACGTGCCTTGGGATCAGGCGCTGGATCTGGTGCTGAAAACCAAGGGGCTGGATAAGCGCAAGGTCGGCAATGTCCTGCTTGTTGCGCCGGCCGATGAAATTGCTGCCCGTGAGCGTCAGGAGCTGGAATCACAGAAGCAGATTGCCGATCTGGCGCCGTTGCGTCGGGAACTGTTGCAGGTGAATTACGCCAAGGCGGCGGACATCGCCAAGCTCTTCCAGTCGGTGACCAGTGCCGAAGCGAAATCCGACGAACGGGGGTCGATCACCGTCGATGAGCGCACCAACAACATCATTGCCTACCAGACCCAGGACCGGCTTGACGAGCTGCGCAGGATCGTCACACAGCTGGATATCCCTGTGCGTCAGGTCATGATCGAGGCCCGGATCGTCGAAGCCAACGTCGACTATGACAAAAGCCTCGGGGTGCGCTGGGGTGGTTCGATACAGAACAAGGGTAACTGGAACACCTCCGGCGTCAGCAATGGGGTCAATGGGTCGTCGACCATTGGCACGCCCGGCAGTACCAGCACCAATTCACCGTTCGTCGACATGGGCGCGGCCAATAACACCTCGGGAATCGGCATCGCGTTCATCACCGATAACGTCTTGCTGGACCTGGAGCTGACGGCGATGGAAAAAACCGGCAACGGCGAAATCGTCTCGCAACCCAAGGTGGTCACGTCCGACAAGGAGACCGCCAAAATCCTCAAGGGCACCGAGATTCCCTATCAGGAAGCCAGTTCCAGTGGTGCGACTTCGGTGTCGTTCAAGGAAGCTTCGCTGTCACTGGAAGTGACACCGCAGATCACGCCCGATAACCGGATCATCATGGAGGTCAAGGTGACCAAGGACGAACCGGACTTCCTGAACAAGGTCCAGGATGTGCCGCCCATCAAGAAAAACGAAGTCAACGCCAAGGTCCTGGTCAACGATGGCGAGACCATCGTCATTGGCGGCGTTTTCTCAAATACTCAGAGCAAGGTCGTAGATAAGGTGCCATTTCTTGGCGATGTGCCGTATCTTGGCCGCCTTTTCCGGCGTGATGTGGTTTCGGAGAAAAAATCCGAGCTGTTGGTATTCCTCACTCCGCGTATCATGAATAATCAGGCGATTGCTGTGAGTCATTGATTCTGTGCGAAATTTGATTCTTGTTGGACCGATGGGTGCTGGAAAAAGCACCATCGGCCGGTTGCTGGCCAAAGAGCTGCGCCTGCCATTCAAAGATTCCGATAAGGAAATTGAATTGCGCACGGGCGCCAATATCCCTTGGATCTTCGATAAAGAAGGCGAACCGGGCTTTCGTGATCGCGAGCAGGCAATGATTGCCGAGCTGTGCGATTACGACGGTGTGGTGCTGGCGACAGGTGGGGGCGCGGTCATGCGCGAAGCCAATCGTCGGGCACTGCATGCCGGTGGGCGGGTGGTTTATCTGCATGCCTCGGTCGAGCAGCAGGTCGGCCGCACGGCCCGCGACCGCAATCGGCCATTGTTGCGTACTGCCGATCCGGCCAAGACCCTTCGGGATCTGTTGGCGATCCGCGATCCGCTTTATCGGGAAATTGCCGACCTGGTGGTCGAAACCGATGAGCGGCCGCCACGAATGGTCGTACTCGACATTCTAGAGCGCCTGCAGCAGTTGCCACCCCGTTAAAGCGCCGCGCGAAATGCGCTATCCTCGGCGTCCCGCCATGACTGCTCAAGGTTGTGGCGGATGGCTACCGAACGGCGTCACACCAGCAGAGGCCGTAGATATTCGTTAACTCAGGGCAGGATGCCTGATTCATCTTCACTGTGGGGACACATGCAGACACTCAAGGTCGATCTAGGCGAACGCAGCTACCCGATTCATATTGGCGAAGGTTTGTTGGATCAGCCTGAGCTGCTGGCCCCGCATATTCGCGGACGGCAAGTAGCGATCATCTCCAACGAGACTGTTGCGCCGCTCTATCTCGAGCGTCTGACCCGCAGCCTGGCGCAGTTCTCGGTGATTTCCGTGGTGCTGCCCGACGGCGAAGCCTTCAAGACCTGGGAAACCCTTCAACTGATTTTCGACGGCCTGCTGACCGCCCGGCATGATCGCCGCACCACGGTGATCGCCCTCGGTGGCGGTGTGATCGGTGACATGGCCGGCTTTGCCGCCGCCTGCTACCAGCGCGGCGTCGATTTCATCCAGGTTCCGACCACGCTGCTGTCGCAAGTCGACTCTTCGGTGGGCGGCAAGACCGGGATCAACCACCCGCTGGGCAAGAACATGGTCGGCGCCTTCTATCAGCCGAACGTGGTGCTGATCGATACCGCCAGCCTCAATACCCTGCCGGCGCGCGAGCTGTCCGCCGGATTGGCCGAAGTCATCAAGTACGGGCTGATCTGTGATGAGCCGTTCCTGACCTGGCTCGAAGACAACGTCGACCGCCTGCGCAACCTGGATCAGCAAGCCCTGACCTATGCCATCGAGCGTTCCTGCGCGGCCAAGGCGGCGGTGGTCGGTGCCGATGAGAAAGAAACGGGCGTGCGTGCCACGCTGAACCTGGGCCACACTTTTGGCCACGCCATCGAAACCCACATGGGCTATGGTGTATGGCTTCATGGTGAGGCTGTGGCTGCTGGCACTGTAATGGCGCTGGAAATGTCCACGCGACTCGGCTGGATCAGCGAGCAGGAGCGCGATCGCGGCATTCGTCTGTTCCAGCGTGCGGGGCTGCCGGTCGTTCCGCCAGAAGAAATGACAGAAGCCGATTTCCTCGAACACATGTCCATTGATAAAAAAGTGATCGACGGTCGTTTGCGCCTGGTGCTGCTGCGCCACATGGGTGAAGCGGTGGTGACCGACGATTATCCGAAAGAGGTTCTACAGGCCACGCTGGGGGCAGACTACCGCGCCCTGGCTCAGCTTAAAGGTTAATAAGAACACGATGACTAGTTTGCATGCCGACGAGGCTTTCCTCGGCCATTACCAGTTGAGTCACGACCCTTTTGCTCCACGGGTGCCTGGCTTCAAATTTTTCCCGGCCCAGCGCAAACCCGTGCTGGGACAATTGCATCACCTGGCCCGTTACAGCCAGTTGCTGCTGGTGGTCACCGGCCCCGAGGGCAGTGGCAAGACCCTGTTGCGTCAGGCCCTGGTCGCCAGCACCAACAAGCAATCGGTACAGAGTGTGGTGGTTTCTGCCCGCGGCGCCGGCGATGCGGCCGGGGTATTGCGCCAGGTGGCCCAGGCGCTGAACGTCGGCCAGGCTGATGTCGACGCTATTCTGGCGCAAGTGGTGCAGCTTGCACTGACCGGGCAAGAGGTCTATCTGCTGGTCGATGACGCCGAACAGCTCGACGAGTCCGCCCTTGAAGCGCTGATGACCCTGGCTGCCGGCGCGCCTGAAGGCCGTCCGCATGTGTTCCTGTTCGGTGAATCCTCGATGATTGCTCAGCTTGATGCTTTGCATCTCGAGGAAGAGCGTTTCCATGTCATCGAACTGCAACCCTACACCGAGGAAGAAACCCGCGAATATCTGGAGCAGCGGCTTGAAGGCGCCGGTCGCGGTATCGAACTTTTCACCGCAGATCAGATCTCTGATATTCACGAAAGCTCCGAAGGCTGGCCTGGCAGCATCAACCAGGTGGCCCGCGATGCAATGATCGAAGCCATGATCGCCAGCCGCACAGCGGTCAAGCGTCCAAAAATGGGGTTCAATATGCCGAAGAAACACGTATTGGCGATTTCCGCTGTTGTCGTGGTCGCGGTAGCGGCCGCCTGGTTGATGCCGGGTCGCAACAAGGCACCGACCACGGGTGCACCGGCCAACGAGCAGGCGCAACTGCCGCTCGGTCAGGGGCAGCCAGCAGCGAATGGCGGTGCTCCTGCCGTCGAATTCGCCGGCAACACGCAACCGATGCCGTTGCCGTTGGTCGGCAACTCGCAACCGGTCATGCGCGGCCCACTGGCTGAAGCGGCAGGTGGCATTACCGAGGGTGACGATGGTGTGCCGGTCGAAGGCTCCAGCGCTACACCGCCGACGGTGACCACCACTGCGCCGCCTGTGGGCGTCCCTGCCGGCCCTGCGCCAACGCCAGCCGCCAAGC
>NZ_JBGLYV010000134.1:0-13726 GCF_047304225.1 Pseudomonas sp. Pseusp3
AGGCTTCAGCGGCGGCGGGGGCAGTTTCGGCGGGGGTGGTTCGTCCGGCGGCTGGTGATAATAAAAACGAGCAGGCAATTCACGACATGGCACTACTGACTGAACACGAACAACGCAAGGTCGCCGAGGCAATTGCCCGGGTCGAGCGCGATACCGATGCAGAGCTGGTGACCGTGCTCGCGGCCCGCGCCGACGACTATGCGTACATCCCGTTGCTGTGGGCCAGTCTGCTGGCGCTGCTGGTGCCGGGCATCGTGCACTACCTCACTGGTTGGCTGACCATGCACAGCCTGCTGATGGTGCAATGGGCCATCTTCATCATCCTGTGCCTGGTGTTCCGCCTGCCGAAAGTCACCACCCGTCTGATCCCGCGCTCGGTGCGCCACTGGCGCGCCTCGAACCTGGCGCGCCGGCAGTTTCTGGAGCAGAACCTGCACCACACCGAAGGCCGCACCGGCGTGCTGATTTTCGTTTCCGAGGCCGAGCGTTATGTGGAAATCCTGGTGGATGAAGGGATATCCAGTCGCCTGGACAACAAGAACTGGGACGCCATCGTCGCCACGTTCACCCAGCAGGTGAAGCAGGGGCAGACGCTGCAAGGGTTTGTCAGTTGCATCGAAGCCTGCGGCGAGCTGCTCAAGGTGCATGTGCCAGTGACCCACGTGCGCAATGAGTTGCCGAACCGGTTGGTGGTGCTTGGCTAGGTCCTGGCATGGCGTTGTGTAGCGCTCGCCGCTACAACTCCCGTCAATTGTCCGGGGTCGGCCTTGTCGTCAGTATTTCTCTCTGACAGTGGACGCCCAGTGACGGGTGTTCCCGCGTAGAGGGATTCTTATGCCAACCCAACAATCGAATGACTCTTTGGCACGGGTAGCTCGTGGCAGAGAGGGAAGTACGCCAACGGCGAAGCTGACGGCGAAAGAAACACAAATCCTGATGTGGTGTTTCAAGGGCAAGACTTCCTGGGAAATCGCCAGGATCGAGAATTGCGCGGAATCCACCGTCAACTTTCACTTCGCCAATATTCGCCGAAAGTTCGACGTCAGCTCTCGCACTTGTGCATTGCTCAAGGCGATCGAGTCGGGGGCGATCCTGGTGGACTCGGTCATTGCGCGAGGTGCACATGAGCCTGACTGATTCGACCTACAACGGTATCAGCGGGCTCATGTTGGGAATGGGGATTGCCACTCTGCCGGTTGTTGATGGCGAGGCGCTGTTCGGTGCAATGCTTGGCGCGTGGCTGGTCACTACCACTCGTACTGACTTCAAGGCCTGGCAGCGCATCGGTTCCTGGTTGTTGTCTGCAGGTGTCGGTTACCTCTTTACGCCTGTCGCGCATCCGCTGGCGCCTTTTCTGACAGCCGGCGTAACAGCCTTTTTTTGTGCGCTAATCGTTATTCCCATCAGCATCAAGCTCATGCAATGGATCGATAGCGCGGGTATCGGCGAAATCATTCGACATCTGAGAGGGCGAAGATGACAGGTCGTGAAAGGGTTGCTTTGGCTGGGTGACAGGCGTTGCTCGCTAGAACCGTGTGTTCAGGCTGACGGGTTATCAGTGCGATGAATAACTTCATTACCGGCAGGCCATCAAGTTTCATTCGAAAGTTTAAGTGTTGCCAGGATAGAGGCCATTTCGGAAAGTCTGAGTTCCATGTCACGCAGTCGTTGTTTTTCCTCGAGTGCGTTTTGTATGGCGCAGCGATCATCTTCGTCGAGCAACCGCCAGAGCGCGAGAATGGTGTTTTCCCGTGTTGTGCTTTCCTGATTGGCTTCCGAGGAATCAGTAACTCTTTGTCTCAGAATCGGCCCTTCACCCAGCAGCAGCCAGTCAAGGGAGATTCCCCGGGCTTGAGCGATTTCTACGCATAATGAGTATGGTGTGCTGTCGCGGCCTCGCCAGCTACTAAGGGTTTGCGGGCTGATCTGTAGCGCGGAGGATAAAGAAGCATCGGTTTTTGTACCGGTAACTTGCTTCAGGCGAGCCAGAACAGCTTGTGATTTTTTGCTACGCAATTTGAGCCTCTTCCTTTTGACATATGCTTTTTGAGTGCCTAATTTATGCGTAATGAGTACTTTTTTTCTTGTAAGTAATCAATCACTAAAGATGAGTCAGAAGAATACGATGTCGAAACTTCCTAATGGTATCAGGGTGATTTCCTACGAGCTTGGCTCGAACCCATTACAGGTCTGCCCGATGCACTTCCTTATGTCTGGCAGACACTGTTCACAAGGCCGGAACACCACAAAGAACCTCTCAAGCAGTATTGCGTTTGATCAGGTTGATTGCCACCCAATGACCGTCGGGAATCAAGCATGAGTACTTATAAAATGGTGTGTCCGCACTGCTTGAACAGGATGCGCATCCGCACTAGTGAGGGCCGACATATTTTCCTGCGGGTGGCCTATCTGCAATGTACGTCGGAAGCGTGTGGTTGGTCGGTACGTGCCGAATTTGAAATGACCCATGAACTTTCGCCCAGTGGCATGCCCAATCCGGCTGTACGCCTGCCGTGCGCCGGACCCGATTTGCGCCGTGCCGCCGGGCCTGTTGCAGTCAGTCCTGGCACGACAGAAGTGGCGCAGGAGGGGTGAGCATGAAGGTCATCGATCAAGATGCAGATCTGAATGAGGAACTATTGGCTATGGCCCAGGCGTTTCTGGGGCGTCATGAAAGTGAAGGGGGGATCGACGATCAAGTCCTGTTTTGTCGTGCGGTGAAGCATTTGCAGAATATGGATGTACCGGTGTACCTGGCGGAAAGGCTGGTTAGTCGTGCCTACGGCGTACTCAAATCGTGCAACGACCGTCGTCGCCTGGACATCGATGCAAGTTCCGAAACGGTTGCCGTGGTGACCGACCCCGCCAATGGCCTGACCTGGGCAGTACCAGTGGGGCTTATCGTCAAACACATCATCAACTCGCCGAACAGCCGCAGGCTTCGACTGGTGGAACCCTGAGGTTTCGATGGTTGTATCGAGGTCCTGGGCCGCATGACTGGGACCTGCCACAAAATAACCCCGTGCCCAAAGTCCTCGTCCCCCTTAAAATACCGGCATTATTCGATTTGCATCGCCTGAGGCCGTTTTTTCATGTCCGTCACCGCCACTCCCGCCAGCCTCGCGCCGGATCATCACGCCCAGTTCATCGACCTGCTGCGAACCAGCATCGAGCACAATGCGTTCATCAAACTGGTGCTGGCCAAGTACGCGGGCGATGAAACGGACCTGCAGCGGATCATCATCAAACCGGTGACGGTCAAGGCGCAGCCTTGCCTGTCTTTTGTCTACCGCTACAAGACTCGCGATATCACCAGGAACCTGCCGCTGGCCGAAGGCGTGGCGAGCATTGCCGGGCTGCTGCCGGCGTCGTTCAAAAATGCGCATTTGTTGTCGTTGACCGACGAAGCCCAGCTCGAATACAGCAAAAAGGGCAAGTCATCGCTGTTCAAGAGCAAGCCTCAGCAATTGCGCGAAGTGCCATCGACCGAGCACAACCGTGAGAAAAACCGTTTTCTTGACCTGAGCCGGCCGTTTCTCACCGACCTGGGGGTGACCAACAAGCAGCATGAGCTGATCCCGGCGATGTCGCGCAAGTGGAAGCAGATCAACAAGTTCATCGAAGTGTTCAGCCATGCGCTGACCTCGTCACCCCTGGCGCTGGACAAACCGGTGCGTGTGGCGGACTTCGGTTCGGGCAAGGGGTACCTGACCTTCGCCATCCACGATTACCTGCGCAACACCTTGAAGGCCGAAGGCGAAGTGACCGGCGTCGAGCTGCGTGAAGACATGGTCACCCTGTGCAACACTGCGGCCGCCAGGCTTGAACATCCGGGCCTGGTGTTCAAGTGCGGTGACGTGCGCAGCGTGGCACCGAGCGAACTGGACGTGATGATCGCCCTGCATGCCTGCGATATCGCCACCGACTATGCGATCCACACGGGCATCCGCTCCGGTGCGGCGATCATCATGTGTTCACCGTGCTGCCATAAACAGATCCGCCTGCAGATCCAGAGCCCGGCGCTGCTCAAGCCAATGCTGCAATACGGCTTGCACCTGGGCCAGCAGGCGGAGATGGTCACCGACAGTTTGCGCGCGTTGTTCCTTGAGGCCTGCGGCTACGAGACCAAGGTGTTCGAGTTCATCTCACTGGACCACACCAACAAGAACAAGATGATCCTCGCGGTCAAGCGCGCCGAGCCGGTCGATCCGGCTCAACTGTTGGCGAAAATCCAGGAGCTGAAGGATTTCTACCACATCAGCGAGCATTGCCTGGAAACGTTGCTGCGCGCTGACGGTTACCTCGCGGCTAAGGTTTGACCTGAATTGCGGCCGGTAATGTGCCCGGTTGCGCCGGGCGCACCGCAGTCTTGCGTCCCAGCATCACCGTCACGATCACTCCGCCAGCAAACAGCCAGGTAATCGGCTCCACATGTTCACCGAAGAACAGTGCCGAGAAGGCGATGGTGAAGAAGATCTGCAGTAACTGGATCTGACTGACCCGGGCAATGCCGCCCATGGCCAGCCCGGCGTACCAGGCGAAGAAGCCGATGAACTGCGAAAACAGCGAGACGTAGCCGAAGGCCCACCAGGTCTTGGCGGAAATTTCGCCCTGATGTTGCAGCGCCAGGTACACCACCGGGCCGATCAGCAGCGGCGTCGACAGCACCAGCGCCCAGCAGATCACCTGCCAGCCGCCCATCTCCCTGGCCAGTCGGCCTCCCTCGGCGTACCCCAGCCCACCCACTGCAATGGCGCCAAGCATCAGCAGGTCACCAGCCTGAATGCTGCCGGCACCGCTGATCAGTGCATAACCGAGCACCAACGCACTGCCCAATGCGGCACAGGCCCAGAAGGCTTTCGAAGGTCGTTCATGGGACAACCACGCGGCGTACAGCGCCACGCACAGCGGCTGTAATCCGTTGACCAGCGCGCCGTGGGACGCTGGCAAGGTTTGCATGGCCCAGGCCGACAATACCGGGAAACCCAGGATCACCCCGGCCATCACCAGCGTCAGGCCTTTTACCTGTTTCCAGGTCGGCCATTTTTCCCGCTGCCACAGCAACAGCAACGCCGCCGGAACCGCCGCAAACAGTGCCCGGCCCAGGCCGTTGAGCAACGGGTGGAGTTCCTGCACGACAATCCGCGTGAAGGGCAGGGTGAGGCTGAAGATCACAACGCCGAGCAGGCCCAGGGCCATGCCGGTGTTTTCGCGCGAGGACATGATGGCAACCAGAATCTTGGGGGGTGGAAGAGGCCTTTATCTAGCCATAAACCCGGGGTAAACCGCTGTTACAGCTAGGCACAGACTTATCCGTACAGTTTGCGGCCCCCTGTGGGAGCGGGCTTGCTCGCGAAGAACGATAACGCCGTAGTAGCAGGTTATTACCCGCCCCCAAGGATAAGGACTACCTTGAATACTCCTGCACGCCCACTTCCAGAGGAGTCCTCCCCATGGCTGCGAAAAAAATTCTGATGCTGGTTGGTGATTACGTCGAAGACTATGAAGTGATGGTGCCGTTCCAGGCGCTGCTGATGGTCGGCCATACGGTACACGCCGTTTGCCCGGACAAAACCGCCGGCCAGACCGTGCGCACGGCGATCCATGACTTTGAAGGCGACCAGACCTACAGTGAAAAACCCGGTCACCTGTTTGCCCTCAACTTCGATTTCGCCAAGGTCAGCGCCGCCGATTATGACGCCGTGCTGATTCCGGGCGGCCGTGCGCCGGAATACCTGCGCCTGAACGAAAAGGTCCTGGAGCTGGTGCGCGCTTTCGACAAGGCCGGCAAACCGATCGCCGCCGTGTGCCATGGCGCGCAGTTGCTGGCGGCAGCGGGTGTTCTCGAAGGTCGCGAATGCAGCGCTTATCCGGCCTGCGCTCCGGAAGTGCGGCTGGCGGGCGGTACGTATATCGATATTCCGGTGACGGACGGCCATGTTCAGGGCAATCTGGCCACGGCTCCGGCCTGGCCTGCGCATCCGAACTGGCTGGCCGGTTTCCTGGGGTTGCTGGGTACAAAAATCACGCTGTAACGAGGGACATGTCCATGTGCGAGCTGTACGTCAAAGCCGACCCGATTCTTTACGAATCGCGCTCCCGCTCGCTGCGCATCTGCGGGGTGGTCACCACCCTGCGGCTGGAAAATCAGTTCTGGGACATCCTCAGTGAAATCGCCGAGGTCGACGGCATGACCACCAATCAGTTGATCGCCAAGCTGTATGAAGAGGTGATGGACTATCGCGGCGAAGTGGTCAATTTCGCCTCGTTCCTGCGGGTGAGTTGTACACGGTATTTGAGTCAGCGTCGGAGTTCGGCGCCGGAGTTGTCGGTGGTGCGGGCGACGGCGAAGTAGATACATTTTTAGCGCCGCAATCGGCCTCTTCGCGAGCAAGCCCGCTCCCACAGGTATCACATTGAACCTGTGGGAGCGGGCTTGCTCGCGAAGGGGCCGGCACAGGCGACAGATGCCTGAGGCTAGTCTTTACTCTGAAGCGCACAACCTCTCAATCGCCAAGGAGAAAAAGCATGTCCGGATGGTATGAAGTGAGCAAAAGCAGCAATGGCCAGTTCAGGTTTGTCCTCAAGGCGGCCAACGCCGAGACCATTCTGACCAGCGAGCTGTACACCACCCACGCCGCCGCCGACAAAGGCATCGCCTCGGTCCAGGCCAACAGCCCGCTGGATGAGCGTTACGAGAAGAAAACCACCAAGGATGGCCATCCGTATTTTAATCTCAAGGCGGCTAACCACGAGATCATCGGCAGCAGCGAGGCCTATTCCTCCGATGCCGCCATGGAGAAAGGCATCGCCAGCGTGAAGGCCAATGGCCCGAGCAAAGTGGTAAAGGACAAGACGTTGCCGGTGCTTTGAGATCAACACTCATCCCCTGTGGGAGCGGGCTTGCTCGCGAAGAGGCCGTCACATTCAACCTGTCTATTGAATGTTCCACCATCTTCGCGAGCAAGCCCGCTCCCACATTTTGGTTTTGTGTATGGCAAGAAGTCAGCGCAAGGCGTTCAGCAGCTTTTGCAACTGACCACAACCCGCCTCACTCAACGGGAACACCGGCAACCGCGGATCCCCGACCTCCAGGCCTGTCGCCCGCAAGCCCGCCTTGATCGTCGCCGGCAAGCCACCCTTGAGGATGAAATCCAGCAGCGGCAACTGGTGATAGAACAGTTCGCGGGCCTTGTGCAGATCGTTTGCCAACACCGCTTCGTACAAATCCAGGTTGAGCTGCGGGATCAGGTTTGGCGCAGCGGTGCACCAGCCTTTTGCGCCAGCGGCGAAGGCCTCCAGGGCCAACGGATTGCAACCGTTGTAGAACGGCACCTGGCCTTCGCCGAGACGTTGCAGTTGATGCATGCGCTGGATGTCGCCGGTGCTCTCCTTGACCATTGTCACGTTTTTCACGGCGTTGACGATACGCAGGATCAGGTCCACCGACATGTCGGTGCCGCTGGTGGCCGGGTTGTTGTACAGCATGATCGGCACGCCGATGCTGTCGCCGATGGCACGGTAATGGGCGAGGATTTCCGCTTCGCTGAGTTTCCAGTAGGACGCGGGCAGCACCATCACCACATCGGCGCCGTGAGCTTCGGCGAAACGCGCGCGGCGCACCGCTTTAGCGGTAGTCAGGTCGGACACGCTGACAACGGTCGGCACGCGCCTGGCCACGTGCCTGATGCTGAACTCGCTGACCTGATCCCACTCTGCGTCGCTCAGGTAGGCGCCTTCACCGGTGCTGCCCAGCGGTGCGATGGCGTGTACGCCGCCCTCGATCAGGCGGTCGATGGAGCGCCCGAGGGCATCCAGGTCAACGCCTTCGCCGTGGGAGGTGAAAGGGGTGATGGTGTAGCCGATGATGCCGTGAATGCTTGCGGTGGACATGGTGTCTCTCCGTTCTATCAATGGGTTCAGTTCAGGCAATCGGCGTGTTGGCGCAGTATCTGCCGGGCGTAGTAGTTGAAAGCGGCGGCATGCCGCTTGGGCCGGGCAATCCAGTCGTGGGCTTCACGGCCCAGTTCGGGAATGATCGGCTTGATGGTCCCGGCGCTCATGGCCAGCAGTTGCAGTTTCGCTGCGCGTTCGATCAGTTGCGCGATGACGCAGGCTTCTTCGATGGTGCCGCCGGTGGACAATTGGCCATGATGCGAAAGCAGGATCGCCCGTTTGTCGCCCAGTGCCCCGGCAATCAGCTCGCCTTCCTCGTTGCCCACCGGCACACCCGGCCAGCCTTCGAGAAACGCGCAGTCGTCATAGAGCGGGCAGAGGTCCATGTGGGAAATCTGCAACGGCACTTCCAGCATCGACAAGGCTGCAACGTGGGTCGGATGGGTGTGAATGATGCAGTTCACATCCGCTCGGGCGCGGTACACCCAACTGTGAAAACGATTGGCCGGGTTGGGCATGCCGTGGCCTTCGAGCACCTCCAGGTCCTCGTTGACCAGCAGCAGGTTGCCCGCAGTGATTTCGTCGAAACCCAGGCCCAGTTGTTGAGTGTAGTAAGTGCCGGGTTGCGGACCACGGGCGGTGATTTGTCCGGCAAGGCCGGAATCGTGACCGTGTTCGAACAGGATGCGGCAGGTCAGGGCCAGCTTTTGCCGGGCGGTCCACGTATTATCCGCCAGGGTATTTTGCATTTGGCTCAGCGCGTGCTTGACCAGTTGCTCTTTGGGCAGTGCTAATGTCTTGGCCATATCGGTGTCCTTTGGGTGATTCAATGGACGTCGGGTTTGCCCTTCACCGGTTCCTCGCAAAGTCGTCGGTGAGTGCAAATGACACTAAAGAGGCTATATGACACCTTGTGTCATTGGCAAGGACAAATCGTTGCCTCCTTGATGGATAAATCGCTCTACATGTCTATCCGTTTGAAATTACTCAGAAAAAAACTTGGCGTGACATTGGAAACCCTGGCTGAACAATCGGGCATGACCAAGAGTTACCTGTCGAAAGTCGAACGCGGGTTGAACACGCCGTCGATTGCTGCGGCCCTGAAACTGGCCAAGGCGCTGAATGTGAAGGTCGAGGAACTGTTCTCTGAAGACAACGTCAGCCTCGACAGCTACAGCCTGGTGCGCAGCCACGAACGGCAACCCTTGGGTGTCAGTGACAACAATTCGGGTTACGCGGTGCTGGCCCATCAGGTCAGCGAACGCAGCCTGTTGCCGTTCATCATTTATCCGCCGGCCGAGTTCACCGACAAGACCTTCAAGGAGCATTTGGGCGAGGAGTTTCTGTTCGTCCACGAAGGGCGGGTGGAGGTGGACTTCATGAACGAGCGCGTGCTGCTCGATCGTGGTGATGCGTTGCACTTCAATGCGCAGAAGCCGCACCGGATTCGTTCGGTGGGTGAGGTGCAGGCGCAGTTGCTGGTGGTGGTGCACAGCTCTGAAGAATGAGTTGACTGCAAAAGCATCGCGAGCAAGCTCGCTCCTACATGGATCACGCTGAACCTGTGGGAGCGGGCTTGCTCGCGAAGGCGCTAATCGTGTCGCCGCTAGACTTCAACCGGAACCGTGAGCTTCGGGCCACCCAACGCGTGGCTCTTCGAATCAAAAAACCGCAACTCAACCCCCGTCCCCTCGAACACTTTCGCGTAATGCCGCTTCTGGTGCTGGATGAACGCCTTGCTGCGCGGGTAAATCGAGATCGCCACCACCTGCGGTTTCGCCAGGCGCAAGGCGTGGATGATGTGGCTGTCCTGCTCCCCCAGCGCATGGCCGAAGATGCACAGCGCCTGGCCGTGACCGAGTAACTGCTCGTAGCAGAACGACAGATAGTCCGAACTGCGAATGGTCTTGAGCTTGTCCGCACTCGGGCCTTCATTGACGAACAGCGGCACGTCGTCGAGGGTCTTGATCGTGTTGTTGATGGCGAAATTGCCCAGCAACGTGCCCTCGGTCGACATCAGCTTGCGCGCCGTACCGTCCTGGTTGCGCACCAGGTGCAGACCGCCGTGCAGGTACAGCAAGCGGGTCTTGTCGGTGGCCGTGTCGCTCAGGTCGAAAGCGGGTTCGGCACCCTGGAACAGATCGGTGATCGCCTCAGGCTGGTGTTGCACCGCCCAGTAGTTGAGCAGGTCGTAATTGGTGGTGAACACCGTGCGGTAGCTGGCCAGTTCCTGATTGATGGTAACCAGCGTCGAAGGCACTACCAGCCGCCACGGAATATGCACCGCGTGCACGGTGTTGATCAGCGCTTCCTTGATCGCGTAGTAGCGATTGCGCGGGGCGGCGGAGCTGACGGCCAGGGCCTTGTTGACCCGGCTGGTGGTTTTCAACGCGCTCAGTACCTGCTCGAAACTGCGGGTCTGCATCGCATCGAACACGCTGAGTTCGGACGGGCTCAGGGGTTTTTCTTCAACGGTGCGCGCGTTTTCGAACAGCGACTCGTAGCCGAAATCGTCCCACACCGCGCGACTGGCACCGTTGCCCACCAGCAAACCACTGAACGAAGTGCTGCTGCGCAAGGCGTTCCAGTCTTCAAGTTGGGCATCGACATCCTGGAAATCGGTCATTGCGGTCTTCGTCTCACGGCAAAAGGTCTATGGGCGGCGACTTTATCACGAGCGGGTGCCTGGACCACGGCACGACTTGGGTGAAGAACGTTATGCTGCAACTTCGCCCGAGCCGACTTCGCCGAGTACCCGATGCTGCAAAAAAGCCTGATCCGCCGTCTCGACCTGATCACTCTGCAACTGTTCGTCGCCGTCCATGAAGAGGGCACGCTGACCCGTGCGGCGTCGCGCGAAGCGATTGCCGTCTCGGCGGCGAGCAAGCGTTTGATGGAACTGGAGGAGGCGTTGGGCATCAGCCTGTTCGTGCGCCAGGCCAAGGGCATGTCCCTGACGCCGGCCGGTGAAACGCTGCTGCACCATGCCCGGCAGATGCTGTTCAACGTCGAGAAAATGGGCCTTGAACTGGGCGAGCACAGCCACGGTGTGCGCGGCTATGTGCGGATGCTCGCCAACCTGTCGGCGATCATTCAGTTTTTGCCCGAGGACCTGCGGGACTTTTCCGAGCGTCACCCACAGGTCAAGACCGACCTCGAAGAACGCCCCAGCGCCGGGGTGATCCAGGGTGTGCTCGACGGGGTGGCCGACCTCGGCATCTGTTCCATCGACAGCGACATCAAGGGCCTGCACAGCGTGCTGTATCGCCAGGACAAGCTGGTGGTGTTGATGCCGCCACACCATCCATTGGCGAGCCGCCCGAGCGTGGCTTTCGCCGATACGCTGGACAGCGATTACGTCGGCCTTCATGCCGCCAGTTCGATCAACATGCGCACCCACGCCGCCGCCCGCCAGGCCGGCAAGGTGTTGCGGGTGCGCATTCATGTGCCAGGGTTCGACGCCATGTGCCGCATGATCCAGGCCAACATGGGGATCGGCATCCTTCCGCAGCGGGCCTATGAGTTGTTTGGCCGGGCGCTGGGTTTGCACGCGGTGCCGTTGACGGACGAATGGTCTGACCGGGCGTTGATTCTGGTGGTGCGGGATGAGGCGTTGTTGTCGCCGGTGAGCCGGATGTTGTTTGAGCATTTGCGGGGTTCAGCCTGACAGGTCCCGGTTGATTGCACCGGCCCTATCGCGGGCAAGCCCGCTCCCACAGTGGGCAATGTGAAGCACAAATTGTGCGAACACCGAAGATCCCTGTGGGAGCGGGCTTGCCCGCGAAGGCGGCCCTGAGGTCGCGACAATCTTCCAGAGCGTTCGCATTTCGCGAACGCCCGTTGCTAACTGAAGGTTGGATTCCCGAGTCCCCTGTCCTCTAGCCTTGGCTCATATTCCAAGAACAAGAGGTACCCCGCGATGACTGCCCCCTTGAGTGCGATCAAAGTGATCGAGATCGGCACGCTGATCGCCGCGCCGTTTGCGGCGCGCATGCTGGCCGAGTTCGGCGCCGAAGTGATCAAGATCGAAGCCATGGGCCAGGGCGATCCCCTGCGCAAATGGCGCAAGCTGCACGAAGGCACCTCGTTGTGGTGGTACCTGCAATCACGCAACAAGAAGTCCCTGGCGCTGAACCTCAAATCCCCGGAAGGCATCGAACTGGTCAAGCAACTGGCGACCAGTGCCGATGTGCTGATCGAGAACCTGCGCCCCGGCGCCCTGGAGAAACTCGGCCTCGGTTGGGACGTGTTGCACGCGCTCAACCCCAACCTGACGCTGGTACGGATTTCCGGATACGGCCAGACCGGCCCGTATCGCGATCGTCCGGGTTTCGGTGCCATAGGCGAAGCCATGGGCGGGATCCGCTACACCACCGGCACGCCCGGTTCGCCGCCGGCGCGGGTCGGCGTGAGCCTTGGCGATTCCCTGGCTTCGCTGCATGCGGTGATCGGTGCGCTGATGTCGCTGCTAAGGGTCAAGACCGGGCAGGGCGGCGGGCAAGTCGTTGATGTGTCACTGGCCGAAAGCGTGTTCAACGTGATGGAAAGCCTGGTGCCGGAATACGACATGCTGGGCCATGTGCGTGAACGCAGCGGTGGCGCCTTGCCGGGGATTGCACCATCCAACACCTATCTGACCGCCGACGGCGCCTACGTGGTGATTGCCGGCAACAGCGACCCGATCTACCGGCGCCTGATGCAAACCATCGGCCGCGCCGATCTGGCCGAAGCGCCGGAGTTCGCCCACAACGACGGACGCGCAGCCAAAAGCAACCTGCTCGACGCCGCCATCACCCACTGGACCAGTAGCCTGCCCATTGACGAGGTGCTGGCCGCGCTGGAAGCTGCCGAAGTCCCGGCCGGACGCATCTACTCGGTGGCCGACATCGTCGCCGACCCGCACTATCGGGCGCGGGACATGCTGCTCAATGCCGAGCTGCCCGGTGGCGCCACGGTGAAGATGCCGGGCATCGTGCCGAAACTCTCCGAGACCCCCGGCGGTGTGAACTGGTCCGGCCCCGGGCTGGGCCAGCACACCGACGGCATCCTCGCGCAACTGGGCCTGACTGCAACAGACATCGAACGCCTGAAAGTCGAAGGAGTGGTGCAATGATCAGCGATTATTCCGACCACCTGATCGTGCAGGAAGTGTCCCCGCGCGACGGTTTGCAAATCGAGCCGACCTGGGTTGAAACCCACGACAAGGTTGCCTTGATCGACCAACTGTCGTTGGCCGGATTCAGCCGTATCGAAGCCGGTTCGTTCGTGTCGCCCAAGGCCATTCCGGCACTGCGCGATGGCGAGCTGGTGTTCAAGGGCATCACCCGGCAACCGGGGGTGATCTACGTCGCGCTGATCCCCAACCTCAAGGGCGCGCAACGGGCACTGGCGTGCAGGGCCGATGAGCTGAACCTGGTGATGTCCGCCAGCCAGACCCACAACCTGGCGAACATGCGCATGCGTTGTGAGGATTCATTGGCGGCGTTCGGTGAGATTGTGCACTTCGTTGGCGACAGCCCTGTGCGACTCAACGCCAGCATCGCCACCACCTTCGGCTGTCCGTTCGAAGGCAAGATCGATGAGGACCGCGTACTGCAAATCGTCGAGGCCTATCAGGAACTCGGCATCCAGGGCATTACCCTGGCCGACACGACGGGCATGGCCAACCCGCGTCAGGTCGACCGGCTGGTGCGCCGGGTGCTGCAAAGGGTCTCCTCATCAGACCTGACCCTGCATTTTCACAACACTCGCGGCCTTGGCCTGTGCAACGTGCTGGCCGCTTACGAGGCCGGTGCCCGGCGCTTCGACGCGGCCCTCGGCGGCCTCGTAA
>NZ_JBGLYV010000135.1:0-13693 GCF_047304225.1 Pseudomonas sp. Pseusp3
CGAAGAAGCCGAACACGCAACCCAGACCATCGACCAACTGGCCTTTCGCAATGAACGAAACTCACGCCTCATCGCCAAGAGCTGAACCCCTCAGCGCTGCCAAGGCCGTCGCGGCCGGTATCGACTTTGCCGAACTGCAGGTCGGTCGACAGGGCCTGTTCTGGAACGAGTACCGCCCCGAAGACGCGGCGTGCCGGATCTGGCATTGGCGCGACGGCGCAGCGAAATGCCTGACGCCACCGGGCTTCAGCGCGCGCAGTCGTGTGTACGAATATGGCGGTGGAGCGTTTTGTCTGACGGACGACGGTATCGTTTTCGTCAACGAGGCCGACCAGCAGTTGTATCGGCAAACACTGCAAGGCGAAGCGCCCGAAAGGCTGACGTCTGGCATGTGCCGTTACGGCGATCTGCAATTTGCGCAAGGGCAGGTACTGGCGGTCGAGGAGCGCCGCGATCAACACCGACTGGTGGCAATCGATCTGGACGATGGCGCACGTCACCTGCTGGCCGAGGGTGCTGATTTCTACGCCGCGCCGACACTCAGTCCTGATGGCCTGCGCCTGGCCTGGATCGAGTGGAGTCGCCCGGATCAGCCATGGACAGCGACCCGTTTGATGGTTGCCGAACGCCTCGCCAGCGGCGGTTTTGCCGAGGCTCGTTGTGCGGCGGGCGACGGCGTTCAAGAGTCTGTGCAACAACCACGGTTTGATGCCGGCGGTCGCTTGTATTGCCTGACGGACCGCGCCGGTTACTGGCGGCCATGGAGGGAGTCCGGAAAAGGCCTGAGCCCATTGCCGAGCGCTGCCGCCGACCATGGCCCCGCGCCCTGGCAACTCGGCGGCTGCACCTGGTTGCCGCTGAGTGAAGAAAGCTATCTGGCCAGCTGGACCGAAGGCGGGTTTGGCCGATTGGGCATATGTGGCGACTCCAACGCCGACTTCACCGGCGACTACAGCCGCTTCCGCCATCTCGCCGTGGATGAGCGGTTCATCTATTGCATCGCGGCGTCGCCCGTCAGTTCAACCGCTGTCATCGCCATCGACCGCCAAAGCCGGCAAGTGAACGTAATGGCCGGCGGCATCGCACCGCTTCCTCCCGAACAGATCAGCCGCCCGCAAACCTTGCGCTACCCAAGTGGCTCAGGCGAAGCACACGGCTTCTTTTACCCGGCGATGACCGGCGAGGTTAATCCGCCATTGGTAGTGTTCATCCATGGCGGACCGACGTCGGCGTGCTACCCGATGCTCGATCCGCGGATCCAGTTCTGGGCCCAGCGGGGCTTCGCCGTGGCCGACCTCAACTATCGTGGCAGCAGCGGTTATGGCCGGACTTATCGCCAGGCACTGCACCTGAGTTGGGGCGATGTGGATGTGCAAGACGCCTGCGCCGTGGTCGGTTACCTCAACGAACGCGGCTTGATCGACGCCGACAAGGCCTTCATACGTGGCGGCAGCGCCGGCGGCTACACCACCCTTTGCGCCTTGGCCTTTCACAACGTCTTCCGCGCCGGCGCCAGCCTGTATGGGGTCAGCGACCCGGTGGCGCTGGGGCGCGCGACCCACAAATTCGAAAGCGACTATCTGGACTGGCTGATCGGCGATCCGCAGCTGGATGCCGAACGCTATGCGGCCCGCACACCGCTACTGCATGCCAGCAATATCCGCGTACCAATGATCTTCTTTCAGGGAGAACTGGATGCCGTGGTCGTCCCGCAACAGACCCGCGACATGGTCACGGCGCTGCAGGACAACGGCATCCTGGTCGAAGCGCATTACTACGCCGACGAACGCCATGGCTTTCGCAAGGCCGGTAACCAGGCCCATGCGCTGGAGCAGGAGTGGCTGTTTTATCGGCGGGTGATGGATTCAGTGGACTGAAACCCGCGCTCATTGCCAAAACGGTGGTGCTCCCTTCGCGAGCAAGTCGAAGGCAATTGATCCAGCGCCGCAGATTCAGCGCTTGGCGATGATGTAAACCGCATGCACGATCCCCGGAATATAACCGCACAACGTCAGCAGAATATTCAGCCAGAACGCTCCGCCGAATCCTACTTGCAGAAATACGCCCAGTGGTGGCAACAGGATGGCGATGATGATGCGAATAAAGTCCATGGGGGCAACTCCTGATTGGGGTGGGCTCGTTCGAGCCCTACAGCTAGTCGACCTGTGCCGTTTGTCAGCGTTCAGTCCTTCTACTCCCGAACTACGCCCCTTCATTGAAATTCTCAAATAAAAAAACGCCCCACGCCAAAAGAATCAGGCGTGAGGCGTGCGTTTTACCGCGAGACGGTTCTGGAAATTGTGCAGGGCGCGTCGGATCAGACGGAAATCCCTTTGCGGCACTGCAATTGCGCGGTGCGTACTCTGGAGAAGGCGCGCGCCAGGCGCAGGAGCATTTCATCGATGTTGGCGTTGCTGACATTCAACGCCGGGGTAAAGCGCAGACAGTCGAGTTGCGGGGCATTGAGCAGCAAGCCTTCGTACAGCGCGGCCTTGACCACCGCATCGGCGCAATCGTCCGACAGCGTCAGCCCCCAAAGCAGCCCTTGTCCGCGCAACTCGCCGTGACCGTAACGATGGGCCAGACGCCCCAAGCCTTCACGCAGATGTTGACCGGTCTCTGCGACGTGCTTGAGGAAAGCCTTGTCCTGCACCGTAGCGAGTACCGAAAGCCCTGCGGCGGTCATCAACGCATTACCGTGATGAGTACCTGTCACTTCGCCAATGTCGAAACAGCACGCCTTGCCCCGCGCCAGCAGCGCGGCCAAGGGCACGCCGCCGCCCAACCCTTTGCCGAGCACGACGATATCCGCCGTTACGCCGCAGGACTGTTCCGCGAGCAAGGTGCCACAACGGCCGATGCCGGTTTGCACTTCGTCGAATATCAGCAAAATGCCGAGTTCACGGCACAGGCGTTCGACACCCTTGAGGTAATGTGCGGTGGCCGGGATCACGCCGGCTTCGCTCTGGATCGGCTCAAGCATGATCGCTACGGTCCGTTCATCCACGGCCGCATGCAAGGCCGGAAGGTCGTTGAACGGGACATGGCTGAAACCCGGCAGTTGCGGCTCGAATCGGTTGATCAATGTCGAACTGTCCGACGCCGAAATCGTCGCCAGGCTCCGGCCATGGCAACCGTTGTTGGCCACAATGATTCGCGACGCACCGCCGCGATACTGTTGACCCCATTTGCGCGCCAGTTTGATCGCCGCCTCACAGGCTTCGCTGCCGGTATTGAGCAGGTAAGCCTGATCACTGCCGGTGCTGGCACACAGATGTTCGGCGAGGCTGAGCATGCCGCGGTTATGCAGGCCGAAACCCGGATTGATCAGCGATTGAGCCTGGGCAGTGATGGCGTTGACCAGTACCGAAGGGCTGTGGCCAAGGCTGTTGGCCCCGCCGCCCTGGGAAAAATCCAGGTATGCACGGCCATCGCTGTCCCACAACCATGAGCCCTGCCCACGCACAAACACCTGTTTCGGCCGCTCGACACTGGGCATCAAGTACTCGCTGGAAAGGTTATCGCCTCGGGATGGCAGGGAAGCGTCCAGGACCAAATCATCAAGACTGGGAGGACTGCGACGCAGACTGAACAGGTTCATCTGAAAAAACCTCTTTTGAGGTTTTTTGCCTTACCTATGTAAACACCATCGAAACAAACGCTATTCATCGCGCTCTATGGCCCTGTAAGCCCTGTGAATGCGGTTAGACTAGGCTCAGACGAGGTGTTCAGCCATTTCGATTTCTCAGTATTTTCAATAAGTAATACTTATGGATTTCAAGCAACTGCGTTATTTCGTCGCGGTCTATGAAGAAGGCCACGTGGGCCGGGCCGCCGAGCGCCTGTCAATTTCCCAGCCGGCGCTGTCCCAGCAAATCCGCCACCTGGAGCAAAACCTCGATGTGAGCCTGTTCGAGCGCAGTAGCAAACGCCTGTTGCCGACTCTCGCGGCCCACACGCTATACAACCATGCCCTGCCTCTGCTCGATGGCCTGCAACGGGCACGGGAAGCGCTCGGCAACTTCAAGGGTCAGGCGCTGCGCACCCTGGCCATCGGTGTATTGCAGACCGTGCACACCAGCCTCGTTCCGCAGATGCTCGAGCGAGTGCGCAAGGCGCAGCCGCATCTGGTGGTGCAGATCTATGAACTGACCGGCCTGGAAATCGAGCGGCGACTGCTCAACGGTTCTCTGGACATCGGCATCAGCTACCTGCCACCCCGCCAGCCTGGTTTACATGGCGTGATGCTGTACGAAGATGAACTGACCCTGGTCATCCCGGCAGAGCATCCGCTGCGTGAATTCAAGAAAGTGTCCATGAGTCAGGCCGCCGAGCTGCCGATGTTGCTGCTGGGCGAGGAGTTTCAAATAAGGCAGATCTGGCAGGCACAACTGGCCAGCCTCGGACGTCGCCCACAGGTGCAAGCCGAACTGAACAACATGGCCGGCATCCTAGACAGCCTGCCGCACACGCGCCTGGCGACGGTACTGCCCGGGCGCTCGCAAAAGACCCATGGCAACCACGAACTGCTGTGGAAACCCCTGAGCGAACCGCGAGTGCCGCTGAAAGTCGGTTTGGTGTGTCGGGATGTGCAACGGCAGCAGACCTCGCTGGCATTGCTGCGGACATTGCTGGAAGAGGTGATAAATAGCCCGGATGTGCGCTTGAACAGCGCGCAGGCCCTGGATGGGCTGAGCTAGAAACTTTTCTTTGGGCAAAAGAAAACCCCGCCGAAGCGGGGCTTTGCAGACTGTTTCCCTGACATCCATTTCACTCCGCCGTCCTGGCAGAATCCTACGTGTCCCTGTTGTTGCTTTGCGCTTCCTGCGCTACGTCCATGTAAAGTAGATTAGCTCTGGATCCAATTTGCATCTATGGGAGAACAGCAGCACGTTATGTAAGAGAATGCTTACACGACTCTACTTCATCAGAATTGTCCTGCGTCCAGCAGAAACAACGACTCACTGCCGGCCTTCACCGACGCGCTCAACGAGTGAATGCGCGGCAACAGGCGGGCAAAATAGAACCGCGCCGTACCCAGTTTGCTGGCGTAGAAATCATCCTGCGCTTCCTTGCCGAAAGCCGCCTTGGCCATCAGCGCCCACATGTAGGCGTAGGCCACGTAGCCGAACACCTGCAGATACTCGACCGACGCCGCGCCGATCTCGTTCGGGTTGGTTTTGACCCGATCCAGCAACCATGCGGTCAGTTCATCAAGGGTGGTCACAGCGTCGCTCAGCGGTTTGGTGAACTCGGCGAGGTCCGCACTGGCGGTCGCCGTGAAGTGACGAATCTCGTCGGCGAACAGGTTGTAGAACGCCCCGCCGCTGCCGACAATCTTGCGCCCGACCAGGTCCAGTGCCTGGATGCCGTTGGTGCCTTCATAGATCTGGGTGATGCGCACGTCACGCACGAGTTGCTCCTGACCCCATTCACGGATGTAACCGTGGCCGCCGAAGACCTGTTGGCCGTGTACGGTGGTTTCCAGGCCGAGGTCGGTGAGGAACGCCTTGGCCACCGGGGTCAGCAACGCCACCAGGTCTTCCGCACGCTTGCGGGTGGCGGCATCTTCGCTGAACTTGGCGGTGTCCAGTTGCATCGCCACGTAGGTGGAGAACGCACGGCCTCCTTCGTTCGAGGCTTTCATGGTCAGCAGCATGCGACGCACGTCCGGGTGGACGATGATCGGGTCAGCCACTTTATCCTTGTTCTGTGCGCCGGTGGGCGCACGGCTTTGCAGGCGATCACGCGCGTATTCCACGGCGTTCTGGTACGAGCGCTCGCCCGTGGCCAGGCCCTGGATGCCCACGCCCAGTCGCTCGTAGTTCATCATGGTGAACATCGCCGCCAGGCCTTTGTTCGGCTCGCCGACCAGGTAACCCACGGCCTCGTCGAAGTTCATCACGCAGGTGGCGGATGCCTGGATGCCCATCTTGTGTTCGATCGAACCACAGTTTGCCGGGTTGCGCGCGCCCAGGCTGCCATCGGCATTGACCATGAACTTCGGCACCAGGAACAACGAAATGCCTTTCGGACCCGCCGGTGCATCCGGCAGCTTGGCCAGCACCAGGTGGATGATGTTTTCGGTCAGGTCGTGTTCGCCACCGGTGATGAAGATCTTGGTGCCGCTGACCTTGTAGGAACCGTCGGCCTGAGGCTCGGCCTTGGTGCGGATGATCCCCAGGTCGGTACCGGCGTGGGGTTCGGTCAGGCACATGGAACCGGCCCAGATACCGGCATACATGTTCGGCAGGTACGCGGCTTTCAGCTCTTCGCTGGCGTGGGCGTTGATCGACAGGCAAGCGCCGGCGGTCAGCATCGGGTACAGACCGAACGACAGGCTGGCAGAGTTGACCATTTCTTCGACCTGCGCGGAAACGGCCTTGGGCATGCCCATGCCGCCGTAGGACGGATCGCCACCGACACCAACCCAGCCGCCTTCGGCGTAGGTCTGATAGGCCTGCGGGAAACCTGCCGGCGTGGTGACGGCACCGTCCGCCCAATGGCAACCCTCTTCGTCAGCGGCACGGCTCAGCGGTGCGATGCTTTTGCTGGTGACTTTGCCGGCTTCTTCCAGGATGGCTTCGACCGTTTCTGCATCGACGGTCTCGGCCAGTGCAGGCAGCTCGGCCCAGAGTTTGGCGACCTCGAAAACTTCATTGAGGACGAAGCGCATATCGCGCAGGGGCGCTTTGTAGTCAGCCATGGCAAACCTCGCAAGATCTATACAGGTGATTCACAGGAAGAGTGTTTTCGTTGGATCGGAGTGTACCTCAACAACTTTTGTGACACATAGGGTCAGCTCATGACCGTTTTGTTATTTTTAGTCATTGGATTTTGCAGTGTAGGAGCGAGCTTGCTCGCGAAAAACCTGGAGACGCCATCGGCATCTGGTTTTACGCGTTATCGTTCACGACCATCGCGAGCAGAGCTCGCTCCTACAGGGGGCGATGTCAGAGCGCAAATAGCTCCGCCGGCAGTTGCATCAGACAATCACTACCCGCTTCGATGGCGGCCCGATGAGAGGCTGTACGTGGCAACAGGCGCTTGAAGTAAAACTCGCTGGTCGCCAGTTTGCCCCGGCAGAAATCGCCATCACCGCTGCCAGCATCGAGTTGCGCCTGAGCCACCAGCGCCATGCGCAACCACAGGTAGCCGAGGATGATGTAGCCGCTGTACATCAGGTAATCCACCGACGCCGCACCGACTTCGTCAGGGTTTTTCATCGCCGCCATGCCGACCTTGGTCGTCAACTCACCCCACTGCTGGTTCAGTTGATCGAGCTGCACCACATACCCGGCCAGTTGTGGATGCCCGGCATTCGCCACACAGAACTTGTGGACGATTTTGGTGAACCCGCGCAGTAGCTTGCCCTGGCTACCGAGTACCTTGCGCCCCAGCAAGTCCAGCGCCTGAATACCGTTGGTACCCTCATAGATCGGCGCGATCCGGCAGTCGCGGACCAACTGCTCCATACCCCATTCGCGAATGAACCCGTGGCCGCCAAATACCTGCATGCCGTGATTGGTCACCTCCAGCCCGGTGTCGGTCATGAAGGCTTTGCAGATCGGCGTGAGGAACGCCAGCAGGTCTTCGGCATTCTGACGCGCCGTTTCATCCGGACTCAGGTGCGCAACGTCGAGCAACTGCGCCGTGAAGTAGGTCAGCGCGCGATTGCCTTCGTTGAAGGCTTTCATGGTCAGCAACATCCGCCGCACATCAGGGTGCACGATGATCGGGTCGGCGGCTTTTTCCGGCGCTTTCGGGCCGGTCAGCGAGCGCATCTGCAAGCGCTCGTTGGCGTACTTGATCGCACCCTGGAAACTTGCCTCGCCCAGACACAATCCTTGCATGCCGGTGCCCAGCCGCGCGTGGTTCATCATGGTGAACATGCAGTTCAGGCCCTTGTTCGCCTCACCGATCAAGAAGCCCTTGGCCCCGTCGAAATTCATCACACAGGTGGCCGAGGCCTTGATGCCCATCTTGTGTTCGATCGAGCCGCAAGACACGCCATTGCGCTCCCCTGCCTCGCCCGAAGCATCGGGCAGGAACTTGGGTACGATAAACAGCGAAATACCCTTGGTTCCGGCCGGTGCATCCGGCAATTTGGCCAATACCAGGTGAATGATGTTGTCGCTAATGTCGTGCTCACCGGCAGAGATGAAGATCTTGCTGCCGGAGATCGCGTAACTGCCATCGGCCTGAGGTACGGCGCGGGTCTTGATGATGCCAAGGTCGGTGCCGCAATGGGCTTCGGTCAGGCACATGGTGCCAGTCCACTGGCCAGCGGTGAGCTTCTTCAGATAGGTCTGCTTCTGCTCCTCGGTGCCATGGGCGTGGATCGCCGACATCGCACCGTGGGTCAGGCCGGGGTACATGCCCCATGAGGTGTTGCTGGAAGCCACCATTTCGCTGATAACCAGCCCCAGAGAGCTGGGCAAACCCTGGCCGCCGTACGCTGGATCGGCCGCCAGGCCATGCCAGCCACCTTCCACATACTGTGCGAAAGCCTGCTTGAAGCCGGCAGGCGTGGTGACCACGCCATTGTCGAAATGGCAGCCTTCTTCATCGCCACTGCGGTTGAGCGGCGACAGCACGTTTTCGCAGAACTTCGCGCCTTCTTCGAGGATCGCATTGACCATATCCGGGCTGGCATCGGTGGCCCCCAGCGCAGCGTAGTTACCGTGAAAGTCGAAGACGTGGTCGATCAGAAAGCGCATGTCGCGCAAGGGAGCTTTGTACTCGGGCATGGTCATTCTCCGTCGGCAGATTTCTTCAACCTACTGCCGCCGACCACGCCTCACAATCACAGTCCAGACGCTGAATGCGTCATCATCACTCAACCGTAGCCGCGTCCATGCGCACCGCGCCACGGCGGTTCTGCCCGAACGCCATCACGCAGTTGCGCCCGGCGCCCTTGGCACTGTAAAGCGCCTGGTCAGCGGACTTGAGCACCTCTTCCGGGGTGCGCTGATCGATCCGTTCGGCAACGCCGATACTGACCGTCACCGATACACTCGACGCAGCGGAACCGGCACGCCGCTGGCGCCCCTGATTATCGTCCTGCGGGCGATTCTCCTGATTACGCAGCTGAATGTTGTAGGTGGCGATGGACTCGCGGATGACTTCCAGGTGTGGCATGCACTCTTCGAGGGTCTTGCCTGCAAACACCAGGGCAAATTCCTCGCCGCCATAGCGATACGCCTTACCGCCACCGCCGATTTTCGCCAGCTTGCTGGCCACCAGCCGCAGCACCTGGTCGCCGACGTCGTGGCCGTGGGTGTCGTTGAATTTCTTGAAGTGGTCGACGTCGCTCATCGCCAACACGTAGTTGCGCCCCAACCGTTGCATGCGTTCGTTCAGCGCCCGGCGGCCCGGCAGCCCGGTCAGTTCGTCGCGGAAGGCCATTTGATAGGCTTCGTGGGCAACGGCGGCGGCGATCATCAGCATCACCTGGCTGCACATGATGTTCAGCGTGAACGGCAGGATGAAGGTTTTCGGCAACATCCAGAACAACCCGAGCAGCCCCACCAATTGCGCGGCATGCAGCGGTCGTGGGCTACGCCAGTATTGCCAGGCCAGCAGCACAAACGCAGCAATGAACACCGGATAGGACAACTGGATCAGGCTCATCCAGGCGCCATGCAAGGCGGGCCAGCGAATCTCCGACAGCCAGATCAGCAGCGTGTGCGGATAGCTTTGCTCAAGCCCCAGCGCCACGCTGCCAACCGCCAGCAATACGGCGAAACGCGCCACCATGTCCTGGAACAGATGGGTGCGCTCCTGCCATGCCGCGAAGATGCCAAACAGCAGCGGCAGCAGCAGGCAACACAAATGAAAGACCACGGCGGCATCGTCGCGCACCTTGCCGTTGTCGCGGTAATAGTCGGTCTGGGTGTCGAGCAGGAAGTAGGCGATGTACACCGTGACCATCAGAAACAGTTCACGCTGACGTCGGTACACCGCGCAATAGGCGCCACCGAGCAACAACACCAGGGTGGGCAGCACGTTGAACAGCGAGGTGAAGAAGACGTTCAGATCCTTGATGTATGCAGCCGCAAGCCCCGCCAGTAACAGCAGTAATGACGGCAGGAAGTGACTGAAACGTACAGCGGAAGAACGCGGCAAGGGTAAAGCTCCGACCGGTCAAATCAATTGATGGCAATGTGCCAACCACTGTAACGGCAGAAACTCCGATTTGCTGAGTGAAATACTGTGGTATTTGTAAAAAGGCGTCACTGGCGTCCATCGGTCACCAGTGACGCAAGGGCAATACCTGTTACAGGTCGTTGTTGAACGGTTGCAGTGGCCCTTCCAGACGTGTGCGACCTTCGGCACCGACCGCTTTGAGCTGGATTTCGGCGTCCTGCGCCTGCCGGGTAGTGATCTTCGGACTGGCCGGTTTTTGCCCGACCGAGTTTTCATCCCCCTTTTCGCCCTGGGGCAGTACCAGCGACGGATGGTCAAACGGCGCCCGTTCCCACGCAACCCGAGGATCGGTCAGGCCGACTTCCATGAATTTGACCAATGCATCCACTTCATCCGGGGTCAGGTTCAGCCGGGTAATGTCCGGATCGAGGTTTGAGCCGTTGTGTTGATTGACCGTCGGGTGCTCGAAGCCACTGGTGTTGCTGGCATCCTCGCCACGCCGGTCGCCGCCGCGGTTGTAGAACTCCATGACCTGTTGCAGCGTTGCGCGACTGCCGTTGTGGAAATACGGCCCGGTCAACGCGATATTGCGCAAGGTCGGCGTCTTGAAGGCGCCATCGACCGCGTCGCGGAAACCGACATTGGGCTTGAGCGTCGCATCACAAGGGATGGCCGGGCTCAAAGGCGCTTCGAAGGTGCACACATCAACTTCAAGCGGGTCAGGGATCTGGCCGCCCTGGAGCACGGTGTTGTACTGGCGAGTGAAGGACAACGGATTGCCCCAGGCATCCGAGCCACCGAGCGCAAGGTCTTCCGACGTTGGACGCACCCCGGTGTTGTAGAAACCGCTGTCATACAGTGTGGTCAGGTTGTCGGCCATGACCATGCGCTCGATACGTTCCCGAGGATGGAACAGCAACCGGCTGCCGGCGTTGGTCAACTCCGCGCCACCATGGCAATTGACACACTTGCCCTTGCCCAGGAACAGGTTCATGCCCTGGACCTGCTGGTTGTTCATGGCTGTGTGATCACCCTGCAGATAGGCATCCAGCGGCGCCTGGTCCGAGATCAGCGTGGACTCATACATCTGGATCGCCAGCCCGAAGAACAGCGGGAAGTTCGCTTCCATCTGGGTGTATGGTGCACCGCCCAGCGAGACCTGTTGCGTGGCATTCCACAGACGTGGCTGGAACGCGTTCTTGATCAGTTCACGGTAGGTCGGCCGATGACCACTGGATACCGGCCCGAGTACCGAATCGGTGGACGAGATCCGTTGCTGCTTGAGCATCAAGGTATCGAGCATGCGCCGGCCGATGTCGGCGAAGGTACGCCCGCCGCAGGACATTTCCACCGGGCTGCCGGGAGGCCCTACCGCTTGCGAGGCGGCGGAAGCATCCTTGAGCGCCAGCCGGACTTTGGTCGCCACGCCACTGCCATCGCTGGTCACGAAAATCCCGGCGTCAGGGTCGCGATTGCCGAACGGCGAGAAGCCGTTGAAGACGTTATTGGCCCGGCCATCCCAGAAGTTGCGCACGTTGAACGCGGCGTTGATCACCGTTGGCGCATTGCGCCCGGTGCTACGGCGAACATTGATGCCACCCACCTGGAAGATGCCGTCCGGTTGCTGGATGCACTTATCGAAACGCGACTGATGGGGCTTGACGAAGTTGGCGTCGAACACGCCTTGCGAGCCGATCACATCGTCAGTCGAGTAGAGAATCGCCGAGTTGCGATCCATCGGATCAGCCAGCACATGGGTCGGGAAATCGCCTTTCTTCAACAGGTAGTTCGGACCGCCCTTGCCACCGGATCTGGTGGTGTAGGTCGGCACGTCGCCCGGGATGTCGGCGGCGGTGAACGGTTTGTTGAAGATCGACGAGACGTTCGCATTGGTGTTCGCCTGTCCCGGGTTGATCTGGTTGGTGGTGCGGTGATCGACACCCGCATGGAAGTGGCACGACGCACAAGCGGTGGAACCGTCACTGCCGATCTCCATGTCCCAGAACAGTGCCTTGCCCAGAAGCACTGCAGCCGAGCGATTGAGCACGTAGTCGGTCATCAGGTCGACTTTGCGCCCGCCTTCGGTTCCCGAAGGGTCGGGGGGTGTCAGGCCGTGCAGAGACTGCAGGCTGGGCACATCCGGCACGGCCGGAACGACCCCGACGGGGTCTGCGGCCAAAACGTTCATGCCAGGCAGGCTGGCGGCGAAAAGAGCCATCGCCATCGCACGGGTCAGGCAGGTGGTTCGCAACGTGTTCAAATACTCAAACATGACAGCGTTCCCGATTCAGTATGGAGTAATCAACTCCGTGATTTCCCTGTTGCGAGATGAACTCAGCGCCATGGTTCTTGCTGCCCGCTCGAGTAGCCGCATCAACTTCAAGTTGCATGGGCAAGACGAGGCCTGACTGGCAAAGCACTCTCGCTGCCCAGGCTTTTAAAAGAATGATATTTCGCGCCACTGGGTAGCGCTTGATACAACTCTAGACGTAACAAAACATTTCAACAGAAAATTTCAATATTATTTTATTCAAGCCAATTCAAGAAACCCTACTAATTACGGCAACTGTGCACTATTCCTCAGTTCTGGTTAAATCTCACCCCATTATTGGGTGCCATTCCCCAAACAGCCCGCACCGGATGGTCACCGACGACCTCTAAAAGCCAGTATTTAAAGGACTTTACGTCACAAGACTAAGTTCTCTTGAGGCTGGCAGAGTATTTGCTAATCCAATCACCGCGGTGTGAACGGCACTTGAAAAAAACACCTGAAAATCCACACCACCCGTCAACAGAAACATCCACCAGACATACAAACCCCATTTGTGCGCAAGTTGCACTGCGTTAGCTATTGCCTTTTTTATTTATACCTAAACTCAAGATTACTTCCTCACCACCCTCTTCAATACTCTCTCTTGCACAACTCCGACTTTAGTCGTACTTAAAAGACAACACTTCTCAACCACTACCATTGGAAACACCCACTAAAACTCTTTTATAGCACTCCAAACTTGGGTATATATCCCCACCTACTTTGGCGCTAATCACATAACTATAACTTCATGTATATCACCAACCTCAGCGAAGCCCGCATTTTTGCTGGCTGACAAGCATTTGTGCCAATCAGGCACGACTACTGCTATGTGCCCCTCAGGCTCAAGGAAATGTCTCTCGCGATTGCGTCCGTAACCGGCCAACGCAACGCAGGTGAAAGCATCCGAACGGCAAGTGTCGACCGTACACAGGCACTTCTCCGGCCGGATCGAGCCCCAATTCGACACTCACGGCTTTGCGTTTTTCTTGCGCAGGATTCAGCGCATCAGCAGATCCGCGATCTCGATCGGCCGGCAATTGGTCCTGCAAGATTCTGGAGTGAGCCATGAGCTTATCTTTGTACGAAAAAACGCTCGCCATACCGCTGCTGCCTCACAAGCGATTCAACGGCATCTTCAGTCGCCATGCTCTGCTCGCTGGTGCCGTCGCTGTCGCACTGGCCATTGGTGGTGGTGGAGATGCATTTGCCAAAAACGGAGCTGGCGGTGGC
>NZ_JBGLYV010000136.1:0-13556 GCF_047304225.1 Pseudomonas sp. Pseusp3
CGCGAAGGCGGTGTATCAGTCAACATCGTTGCTGTCTGACGCACCGCCTTCGCGAGCAAGCCCGCTCCCACATCAGTCCGAGTGTTTTCAATGACTACCCGGTTATTTTTCCTCAAAGAGTTTTAGAAAAAGGAGTGACACCATGCTGGTGATGCGCCCCGCGCAAATGGCTGATCTGGGCGAGGTACAGCGTCTGGCTGCGGACAGTCCGATTGGTGTCACTTCCTTGCCGGATGACGTTGAGCGCCTGAGCGACAAGATCGCAGCAAGCGAAGCCTCGTTTGCCGCCGAAGTGAGCTTCAACGGTGAGGAAAGCTATTTCTTCGTCCTCGAAGACTCTGCCACCGGCAAACTGGTCGGTTGCTCGGCCATCGTGGCGTCGGCCGGTTACTCAGAGCCGTTCTACAGCTTCCGCAACGAAACGTTCGTGCACGCTTCCCGCGAGCTGAAGATTCACAACAAGATCCACGTGCTCTCGCAGTGCCACGACCTGACCGGCAACAGCTTGCTGACCAGTTTCTACGTGCAGCGCGATCTGGTGGGTTCGCCGTGGTCGGAGCTCAACTCCCGTGGTCGCCTGCTGTTCGTGGCCAGCCATCCGGAGCGTTTTGCCGATTCCGTGGTGACCGAGATCGTCGGTTACAGCGACGAAAACGGCGACTCGCCATTCTGGGACGCCATCGGCCGCAACTTTTTCGACCTCAACTACGCTGAAGCCGAGCGTCTGTGCGGCCTGAAGAGCCGTACGTTCCTCGCCGAACTGATGCCGCATTACCCGATCTACGTGCCCCTGCTGCCGGACTCCGCGCAAGAAGCGATGGGCCAGGTGCACCCGCGGGCGCAGATCACCTTCGACATCCTGATGCGCGAAGGCTTCGAGACCGATCACTACATCGACATTTTCGATGGCGGCCCGACCCTGCATGCCCGTGTCTCGGGGATCCGTTCGATCGCCCAGAGCCGTGTGGTGCCGGTGAAGATTGGCGAGCCGGTCAAAGGCGTCGGTCGCCAGTATCTGGTTGCCAATGCCCAGTTGCAGGACTACCGCGCCGTCATGCTCGAGCTTGACTACGCGCCGGGTAAACCGGTGACCCTGGATCTGGAAGCGGCCGAAGCCCTGGGCGTCGGTGAAGGTGCCAGCGTGCGCCTGGTAGCGGTTTGACGCCTGCTCTGATCGCCAGAGAGTTTTGCCTAGAAAGCAGCGAAGTTTCACGGGTGGCGCAAGCGGCCCGTTTGAGGAGATAGCATGATCGTTCGTCCCGTACGCAGCAGCGATTTACCCGCTCTGATCGACCTGGCCCGCAGCACCGGCACCGGCCTGACTACCTTGCCGGCCAATGAAGAGCGGCTGGCCCATCGGGTCGGCTGGGCCGAGAAGACCTTTCGCGGCGAAGCCGGGCGGGGCGATGCGGACTACCTGTTCGTCCTCGAAGACGACAACGCTCGTGTGGTGGGCATTTCCGCCATCGCCGGCGCCGTCGGCCTGCGTGAGCCCTGGTACAACTTCCGGGTCGGTCTGACGGTCAGCGCTTCGCAAGAGCTGAACATCTATCGTGAAATCCCGACGCTGTTCCTGGCCAACGACCTGACCGGCAACTCCGAGCTGTGCTCGCTGTTCCTGCACGCCGATTACCGCAGCGGCCTCAACGGGCGCATGCTGTCCAAGGCGCGGATGCTGTTCATCGCCGAGTTCCCGCAGCTGTTCGGCAACAAGATCATTGCCGAAATGCGCGGTGTTTCCGACGAAGCCGGGCGTTCGCCGTTCTGGGAAAGCCTGGGCCGGCACTTCTTCAAGATGGAATTCAGCCAGGCCGACTACCTGACCGGCGTGGGCAACAAGGCGTTCATCGCCGAGCTGATGCCGAAATTCCCGCTGTACACCTGCTTCCTGTCGCCGGATGCGCGTAACGTCATCGGCCAGGTTCACCCGGACACCGAGCCGGCGCTGGCCATGCTCAAGAGCGAAGGTTTCAGCTACCAGGGCTACGTCGACATTTTCGACGCCGGCCCGGCCATTGAATGCGAAACCGGCAAGATCCGCGCCGTGCGTGACAGCCAGGCGCTGGTGCTGGCCGTTGGCACGCCGGGCGACGACGCCACGCCATTCATCATTCACAACCGCAAGCGCGAAGACTGCCGCATCACTGCCGCTCCGGCACGTCTGGCCGCCGGTACTTTGGTGGTCGACCCGCTGACCGCCAAACGTCTTCAACTCAACGCTGGCGATCAAGTGCGCGCCGTGGCGTTGTCCGCAGCTCGGGAGTCGAAATAATGAAGTCGCTTTACATCGCAGGTGAATGGCTGGCCGGTCAGGGCGAAGCCTTCGAGTCGCTGAACCCGGTGAGCCAGCAGGTGCTGTGGTCCGGCGTCGGTGCCACCGCCGCTCAGGTCGAGTCGGCTGTGCAAGCGGCGCGTCAGGCGTTCCCGGGCTGGGCGCGGCGCACCCTGGAAGAACGTATCTCGGTGCTGGAAGCCTTTGCGGCCGCGCTGAAGACTCATGCTGACGAATTGGCCCGCACCATCGGTGAAGAAACCGGCAAGCCTTTGTGGGAAGCGGCGACCGAAGTGACCAGCATGGTCAACAAGATCGCCATCTCGGTGCAGAGCTACCGCGAGCGTACCGGCGAGAAGAGCGGCCCGCTGGGCGATGCCACCGCCGTACTGCGCCACAAACCCCACGGTGTGGTGGCGGTGTTTGGTCCTTACAACTTCCCGGGTCACTTGCCGAACGGCCACATCGTGCCGGCATTGCTGGCGGGTAACAGCGTGCTGTTCAAACCGAGCGAGCTGACGCCGAAAGTGGCCGAACTGACGGTCAAGTGCTGGATCGAAGCCGGTCTGCCGGCTGGCGTATTGAACCTGCTGCAAGGTGCTCGGGAAACCGGCATCGCCCTGGCGGCGAACCCGGGCATCGACGGTCTGTTCTTCACCGGTTCCAGCCGTACCGGCAATCACCTGCACCAGCAGTTTGCCGGTCGTCCGGACAAGATCCTGGCGCTGGAAATGGGCGGCAACAACCCGCTGGTGGTCGATCAGGTCGCCGACCTCGATGCCGCGGTGTACACCATTATTCAGTCGGCGTTCATCTCCGCCGGCCAGCGCTGCACCTGTGCCCGCCGCTTGCTGGTACCGCAGGGCGCCTGGGGCGACTCGCTGCTGGCGCGCCTGGTGGCGGTCAGCGCGACTATTGAAGTCGGTGCCTTCGATCAGCAACCGGCGCCGTTCATGGGCTCGGTGGTGTCTCTCGGTGCAGCGAAAGCACTGATGGATGCCCAGGAACATCTGCTGGCCAATGGTGCCGTGGCACTGCTGGAAATGACCCAGCCACAGGCCCGGTCGGCCCTGCTGACCCCGGGTATTCTGGACGTGACCGCCGTCGCCGATCGTCCTGACGAAGAGCTGTTCGGCCCGTTGCTGCAAGTGATCCGCTACGCTGATTTTGAAGGGGCGATCGCTGAAGCCAACGACACCGCCTACGGTTTGGCCGCCGGTCTGCTGTCGGACTCCGAAGCGCGTTACCAGCAGTTCTGGCTGGAAAGCCGCGCCGGTATCGTCAACTGGAACAAACAACTGACCGGTGCGGCAAGCAGTGCGCCATTCGGCGGCGTCGGCGCCTCGGGCAACCATCGCGCCAGTGCCTATTACGCAGCAGATTACTGCGCGTACCCGGTGGCCTCGCTGGAAACGCCAAGCCTGGTATTGCCTGCGGCCCTCACGCCGGGCGTGAAGATGGCGTAGCGCCCGTTCGCGAGCAAGCCCGCTCCCACAAGGACTGCGTCGAACACAAAATGTGTGAACACTGCTGAACCTGTGGGAGAGGGCTTGCTCGCGAAGGCCGCGACCCGGTCTTACTCAATTGTTACCTGAAGCCTATAACAACAGATTTTCGTGGAGCCTCGCTGATGAAATCCTATGAAGTCAATTTTGACGGTCTAGTGGGGCCGACCCATAACTACGGCGGCCTGTCCTACGGCAACGTCGCGTCCCAGAGCAACAGCCAGCAGTCCTCCAACCCCAAGGAAGCGGCGCTGCAAGGCCTGGCAAAAATGAAAGCGCTGATGGAAATGGGGTTCCAGCAGGGCGTACTGGCACCGCAAGAGCGCCCGGATGTGGCCGCACTGCGTCGCCTGGGCTTCGGCGGCACCGACGCTGAAGTGATCGAACGCGCTGCCAAAGACGCGATGCCGCTGCTGGTGGCCAGTTGCTCGGCCTCGAGCATGTGGGTGGCCAATGCCGCCACCGTCAGCCCGAGCGCTGACACGGCTGATGGCCGGGTGCATTTCACCGCCGCCAACCTCAACTGCAAATATCACCGCAGCATCGAACACCCGACTACCAGCCGCGTGCTGGGGGCGATGTTCGCTGACCAGAAACACTTCGCCCACCACGCCGCCCTGCCGGCCGTGGCGCAGTTCGGTGACGAAGGCGCGGCCAACCACACGCGTTTCTGCCGTGAGTACGGCGAAGCCGGCGTCGAGTTCTTCGTGTTCGGCCGCAGCGCGTTCGACACGCGCTACCCGGCTCCGCAGAAGTACCCGGCGCGCCAGACCCTCGAAGCGTCACAGGCCGTTGCCCGTTTGCATGGCTTGAGCGATGACGGCGTGGTCTACGCGCAGCAGAACCCGTCGGTGATCGATCAGGGTGTGTTCCACAACGACGTGATCGCCGTCGGCAACGGGGAAGTGCTGTTCTATCACGAGGACGCTTTCCTCGAGACCGAGCAGATGCTGGCCGAATTGCAGAGCAAACTCGCCAAGGTCGGTGGGAAATTTCAGTCTGTCTGCGTACCGCGTTCCGCGGTAAGCGTGGAGGACGCGGTTCGTTCCTACCTGTTCAATAGCCAGCTGCTGTCACGTCCTGACGGTTCCATGCTGTTGATCGTGCCGGAAGAATGCCGTGGCAACGAGCGTGTCTGGCAGTACTTGCAGGGGTTGACCAGCTCCGGCGGCCTGATCCGCGAAGTGAAAGTCTTCGATCTCAAGCAGAGCATGCAGAACGGCGGTGGCCCGGCTTGCCTGCGGTTGCGTGTCGCACTCAACGAAACCGAACTGGCGGCCGTCAATCCAGGGGTTATCATGACGGCACCGTTGTACGGCACTCTGACCGAATGGGTCGAGAAGCATTACCGCGACCGCATGACCGAAAACGATCTGGCGGACCCGCAATTGCTGCTTGAGTGCCGGACGGCACTGGATGAACTGACGCAAATCCTTAAACTGGGCGCGGTTTATCCATTCCAGATCAATTGATCGACGGCGCGCTGCCCCGCATGGCGGCGCGTCGCTTCATCTCAAACGAGAGCGTAATTACATGAGCGACAAACTGCAGCTGATCCTTGAAGACACTGACGGCACGCAACTGGAAACTTCCTGCACCCGCGTTGCGGTCATGTGGCAAGGCAAAGAGCTGTGGATCCAGCACGATGGCCGCGGCCAACTGCTGATCGGCGTGGACGTCGAAGAAGGCGATGCCGAATACGCAAACCTGTTGCTGCGCCCATTGGCGACTAATCTGGTAAGTCTGCAACTGGAGATGGAACCTGCCGACCTCACCGACGAGGAACACGTTCACGGCCCGGATTGCAACCACGATCATTAAGGAAACCGCTCTATGCTCGCCCTCGGCAAACTGCTTGAACTGACCCTCGCCGGTCGTGAACCGGCGGAGAAGACTCAACTGACTGTCGAAGGCGTGCGCATGCGCTGGTTGAGCGAAGGTGCGCTGGAAGTCCGGCCGCCCGAAGCGCGTGACAATGGCCTGGACCTGCTGCTGTCAGCGGGGATCCACGGCAACGAAACAGCGCCGATCGAGTTGCTCGATCGCCTGTTGCATGACATCGCCCGCGGCGACTTGAAGCCGCGCGCACGTATTCTGTTCCTGTTCGGCAACCCCGAAGCCATTCGCAAAGGCGAGCGTTTCATCGAACAGGACGTCAATCGGCTATTCAATGGCCGTCACGAACAAAGCAGCGGTTCCGAAGCCCTGCGCGCCTGTGAACTGGAGCGCCTGGCCGCGAGTTTCTTCAGCGTGCCGGATCGCCAGCGTCTGCACTACGACCTGCATACCGCGATCCGTGGCTCGAAAGTCGAGCAGTTCGCGTTGTACCCCTGGAAGGAAGGGCGCCAGCATTCGCGCCTGGAACTGGCTCGCTTGCGCGCCGCCGGCATGGAAGCGGTGTTGCTGCAGAACAAGCCGTCCATCGTGTTCAGCGCCTACACCTACGACAAGCTCGGTGCAGAGGCTTTCACCCTGGAGCTCGGCAAGGCACGGCCGTTCGGACAAAACGCTGGGGTCAATGTCTCGCTGCTGGAGGAACGCCTCAAGCAGATCATCGAAGGTGCCGAGCCGGAACTGACGGAAGCGGCACTGGACGGTTTGCAGCTGTACAGCGTGGCACGGGAAATCATCAAGCACAGCGACAGCTTCCGCTTGAACCTGCCGGCGGACATCGAGAATTTTTCCGAACTGGATGTGGGTTATCTGTTGGCGGAAGACATCGCCAATACCCGCTGGATCATCGAGGAAGAGGGCGCCCGGATCATTTTCCCGAACCCCAAGGTGAAGAATGGCCTGCGTGCCGGCATCCTGATCGTGCCGACCACCGACGAAAACCTGGTCTGATTACGGCATTTAACCTCTTCTGTAGGAGCGAGCTTGCTCGCGATGAATCTGAAAACGCCGCGGGGTGCCAGGCTTCCCGCGTTATCGTTGACGACCATCGCGAGCAAGCTCGCTCCTACAGGGAGAGGCGGTGTTTAGACGGCTACGGCACGCGGTTCAGTGCGGCGCAGCGCACGGATTTTCGACAACGTATCCGCACACGTCTTCGCCGCTTCCTGGCCTTTATGCACGAAATGCTCGAAGAAGAACTTCTGGTGCTCTTCGCCGGCATGGAAGTGGTGCGGGGTCAGGGACACCGAGAACACCGGCACTTCGGTTTCCAGCTGAACCTGCATCAGGCCGCTGACGACCGACTGGGCGACGAACTCGTGACGGTAGATCCCGCCGTCCACCACCAGGGCCGCGGCGACGATGCCGGCATAACGACCGGTCTTGGCCAGCAGCTTGGCGTGCAGGGGCATTTCAAAGGCACCGCCGACTTCGAAGAAATCGATGTCGGACTCCTGATAACCCTGGGCAATCATTTCGGCGACGAAGCCTTTACGGCTCTGGTCGACAATATCCTTGTGCCAGCAGGCCTGGATGAACGCAACGCGCTCGCCGTGGTGGTGTTTGCTTTTGCTGTCGATTGCGGTGGGTTGCATGTTCTGACTCCTGTTTGTGTGAAAAACAGGGCGTTATGAATCGAAGGGGATTCAAGGGTACGCACGCTCGCACGAATGCCGGCGGACGGCCCTTTGCTGGCAATCCCGTTCTCTCTTCATCCGGACTATGACCGTCGGCCCCGGGATCACACCGGGTCTGCTGACCTTGTTGCCAGGCACCGCCGAAGCCGTGCTGTCACCAAGCGCTCGCGGGCTATGCGCATTGCGCGCAATTACCGCCGGTGGGGAGTTGCACCCCGCCCTGAGAACGTTTTTGCCGCCGGAATGTTTGGCGGCGCAGCGTTTTTATCACATATTTGCGGTACGCGCATGGCCCCTTTTGGATGATTGTCATCGACTTTCCCGTTGGTTTAATCGGCCTTTTCCTGCGCAAGGGTTGATTAATCGTCGCCATGCCCGCAGTAATTCTTTCCTGAAAGGGATTTCCCCTGCTTACCGAGGCCAGATTCATGAGCGTTATCGATCTTCGCAGCGACACCGTCACTCAACCTTCCGCCGGCATGCTCGACGCGATGGCCAACGCCACCACTGGCGATGACGTGTATGGCGAAGACCCGACGGTCAATCACCTGGAAGCCGAACTGGCCAGGCGCCTGGGGTTTGCCGCGGCGCTGTTCGTGCCGACCGGCACCATGAGCAACCTGCTGGGGTTGATGGCTCATTGCGAGCGCGGTGACGAGTACATCGTCGGTCAACAGGCCCACACCTATAAGTACGAAGGGGGTGGTGCAGCGGTACTCGGTTCGATCCAGCCGCAACCGCTGGAAGTGCAGGCCGATGGTTCGCTGGACTTGGCCCACGTCGCGGCGGCGATCAAGCCGGATGACTTCCACTTCGCCCGCACCCGGTTGCTGGCGCTGGAAAACACCATGCAGGGCAAGGTCCTGCCGCTGGAATACCTGGCGCGGGCACGCAGTTTTACCCGCGAGCATGGCTTGCAGTTGCACCTGGACGGCGCACGTTTGTATAACGCGGCAGTGAAGCTGGGGGTGGATGCCCGGGAAATCACCCAACATTTCGATTCTGTCTCGGTGTGCCTGTCCAAAGGGTTGGGCGCACCGGTCGGTTCGGTGCTGTGCGGCTCGGCCGAGTTGATTGGCAAGGCTCGGCGCCTGCGTAAAATGGTCGGTGGCGGCATGCGCCAGGCCGGGATTCTGGCGGCGGCAGGCCTGTATGCGCTGGATCACAACGTAGAGCGCCTGGCAGACGACCACGCCAACGCGCAATTGCTGGCCGAAGGCCTGCGCGGGGCGGGCTTCGAGGTCGAACCGGTGCAGACCAACATGGTTTACGTGCAGATGGGCGACAAGGCCGAGGCGCTCAAGGCGTTTGCCGCTGAGCGCGGGATCAAGCTCAGTGCCGCCGCGCGTCTGCGCATGGTCACGCACATGGACGTCAGCCGTGCGCAAATCGGGCAAGTCGTCGCGACATTCGTCGACTTTTCGCGCAAGTGATAGCGTTAGCGCTCCAATTGACCGTTTCTATCGTATAAACACGCTGTACCCCGCGCGCAGGGCCGATATAATGCGGCCCTTTGCCGTCGCTTCGTCTGTTGACGTTTCGAACAGGCCTTTGGCCGCAGCCTCCGTGGAAGAACCTAATGAAAAGCGCAGAAATCCGTGAAGCCTTCCTTCGCTTCTTCGAAGAGCAAGGCCACACCCGTGTAGCCTCCAGCTCTTTGATTCCGGGCAACGACCCAACCCTGCTGTTCACTAACGCGGGGATGAACCAGTTCAAGGACTGCTTCCTGGGCCAGGAA
The DNA here is from genome assembly GCF_047304225.1 of Pseudomonas sp. Pseusp3. Taxonomy (NCBI): domain Bacteria; kingdom Pseudomonadati; phylum Pseudomonadota; class Gammaproteobacteria; order Pseudomonadales; family Pseudomonadaceae; genus Pseudomonas; species Pseudomonas sp. Pseusp3. The sequence continues at coordinate 9,046 of NZ_JBGLYV010000136.1, forward strand.
AAGCGCGCGTATACCCGCGCGGTCAGCAGCCAGAAATGCGTGCGCGCCGGCGGCAAGCACAACGACCTGGAAAACGTCGGTTATACCGCCCGTCACCACACCTTCTTTGAAATGCTGGGTAACTTCAGCTTTGGTGATTATTTCAAGCGTGACGCGATCACCTACGCCTGGAATTTCCTGACCTCCGACAAGTGGTTGAACCTGCCGAAGGAAAAGCTCTGGGTCACCGTCTACGCCAGCGATGACGAGGCGTATGACATCTGGACCAAGGAAATCGGGGTTCCGGCCGAGCGTATGGTGCGCATCGGCGACAACAAGGGCGCGCCGTACGCCTCCGACAACTTCTGGACCATGGGCGATACCGGCCCGTGCGGTCCTTGCACCGAGATTTTCTACGATCACGGCGCCGACATCTGGGGTGGCCCACCGGGCTCGCCGGAAGAAGACGGCGACCGTTACATCGAGATCTGGAACAACGTGTTCATGCAGTTCAACCGCACCGCCGATGGCGTGTTGCACCCGCTGCCAGCGCCGTCGGTCGACACCGGCATGGGCCTGGAGCGGATCAGTGCGGTGCTGCAGCACGTTCACTCGAACTATGAAATCGACCTGTTCCAGAGCCTGCTGAACGCATCGGCCAAGGCCATCGGCTGCACCAACGACGCTCAGGCTTCCCTGAAAGTCGTGGCTGACCACATCCGTTCCTGCGGTTTCCTGATCGCCGACGGCGTACTGCCGTCCAACGAAGGCCGCGGCTACGTGCTGCGCCGGATCATCCGTCGCGCCTGCCGTCACGGTAACAAGCTGGGCGCCAAGGGCAGCTTCTTCTACCAGATCGTCGCGGCCCTGGTCGCCGAGATGGGCGAAGCCTTCCCGGAACTGAAATCCCAGCAGGCGCACATCGAACGCGTGCTGAAGGCCGAAGAAGAGCAGTTCGCCAAGACCCTGGAACAGGGCCTGAAGATCCTCGAGCAGGACCTGGCCGAGCTCAAGGGCGACGTGGTGCCGGGCGACGTGGTGTTCAAGCTCTACGACACCTACGGTTTCCCGATGGACCTGACCGGCGACATCGCTCGCGAGCGCAGCCTGACCATCGACGAAGCAGGTTTCGAACGTGAGATGGAAGCCCAGCGCGTCCGTGCCCGTTCCGCCAGTTCCTTCGGCATGGACTACAACAGCCTGGTCAAGGTCGATGTGGACACCGAGTTCACCGGTTACACCGCTCACAGCGGTTCGGCAAAGATCGTTGCTCTCTATAAGGACGGGCAATCGGTCGACGTGTTGAATGAAGGCGAAGAGGGTGTGGTCGTTCTGAACCAGACGCCGTTCTATGCCGAATCCGGTGGTCAGATCGGTGATTGCGGCTTCCTCCAGGCTGGCGCTGCGCGTTTCGACGTGCGCGACACCACCAAGACCGGCGGTGCGTTCCTGCATCACGGTGTGCTGGATTCGGGTAGCCTGATTGTGGGTGCTCCGGTCGAGACTCATGTTGATGCCGAAGTGCGTCACGCGACGTCGCTGAACCACTCGGCGACTCACTTGCTGCACGCCGCATTGCGTCAGGTGCTGGGCGATCACGTTCAGCAGAAAGGCTCTCTGGTCGACAGTCAGCGCCTGCGCTTCGACTTCAGCCATTTCGAAGCCATCAAGCCTGAACAGCTCAAAGCGCTGGAAGACATCGTCAACGCCGAGATTCGCAAGAACTCCGAAGTTGAAACCGAAGAAACCGATATCGAAACCGCCAAGCAGAAAGGCGCCATGGCGCTGTTCGGCGAGAAGTACGGCGACAACGTGCGCGTGCTGAGCATGGGCGATTTCTCCGTCGAACTGTGCGGCGGTATCCACGCCAACCGTACCGGCGACATCGGCCTGCTGAAAATCATCAGCGAAGGCGGTGTGGCATCGGGTGTGCGTCGTATCGAAGCTGTCACCGGTGCGCAAGCGCTGGCCTACTTGAATGCGGCGGAAGAACAACTCAAGGAAGCGGCCAGCCTGGTCAAGGGCAGCCGCGATAACCTGATCGACAAGCTGTCGGCTGTGCTGGAGCGCAACCGTCTGCTGGAAAAGCAACTCGAGCAGTTGCAAGCCAAGGCTGCCAGTGCCGCAGGCGACGATCTGTCGGCCCAGGCGCTGGACGTCAAGGACGTGAAAGTGCTGGCCGTGCGTCTGGACGGTCAGGATGGCAAGGCGCTGCTGGCGCTGGTCGATCAACTGAAAAACAAACTCGGCCGCGCAGTGATCCTGCTCGGCAGTGTCCATGAGGATAAGGTCGTTCTGGTTGCAGGCGTAACCAAAGACCTGACTGGCCAACTCAAAGCCGGTGATTTGATGAAGCAAGCCGCTGCGGCAGTGGGCGGGAAGGGTGGTGGTCGTCCAGACATGGCGCAAGGCGGCGGTACCGACGCCGGCGCACTGGATGCGGCACTGGCCCTGACCGTTCCGTTTGTAGAGCAGGGTCTATAAGGCAGTACTTGCGGCTCGCAGTCTAGTGGCGGGCCGCAATGCTGTTTGAGTGATTATTTGGGCGCCCTTCATGGGCAGAGGCGGCTTTGAAATGGCTTTGATCGTACAGAAATTTGGAGGCACCTCGGTCGGCACTGTCGAGAGAATCGAGCAGGTCGCCGACAAGGTTAAGAAATTCCGCGATGCCGGCGATGACCTGGTGGTTGTGCTGTCTGCAATGAGCGGCGAAACCAACCGTCTGATCGATCTGGCCAAGCAAATCAGTGGCGACGGTCAACCGGTTCCGCGCGAACTGGACGTGATCGTCTCCACCGGTGAACAGGTGACGATTGCCCTGTTGGCCATGGCACTGATCAAGCGTGGCGTGCCGGCGGTGTCCTACACCGGCAACCAGGTGCGGATTCTGACGGATAGCGCTCACAATAAAGCGCGTATCCTGCAGATTGATGACCAGAAGATTCGCGGTGATCTGAAAGCGGGTCGTGTGGTAGTGGTCGCCGGTTTCCAGGGCGTCGACGAGCACGGCAATATCACCACCCTCGGTCGTGGCGGTTCCGACACCACCGGCGTGGCGCTGGCAGCAGCCCTGAAGGCTGACGAATGCCAGATCTATACCGACGTCGACGGTGTCTACACCACCGACCCGCGTGTGGTGTCCGTGGCTCAGCGCCTGGACAAGATCACCTTCGAAGAGATGCTGGAAATGGCCAGCCTCGGTTCCAAGGTGTTGCAGATCCGTGCGGTCGAGTTCGCCGGCAAGTACAACGTTCCGCTGCGCGTACTGCACAGCTTCAAGGAGGGTCCGGGCACCCTCATTACTATCGATGAAGAGGAAACCATGGAACAGCCGATCATTTCCGGTATCGCTTTCAACCGCGATGAAGCCAAGCTGACCATCCGTGGCGTGCCAGATATCCCGGGCGTTGCATTCAAGATTCTCGGCCCGATCAGTGCCGCGAACATTGAAGTCGACATGATCGTGCAGAACGTCGCGCACGATAACACCACCGACTTCACCTTCACCGTGCACCGCAACGACTACCAGGCGGCGCAAGCCGTGCTGGAAAAAACCGCTGGCGAGCTGGGTGCCCGTGAAGTCGTGGGCGACACCAAGATCGCCAAGGTGTCGATCGTCGGCGTTGGCATGCGTTCTCACGCAGGCGTCGCCAGCCGCATGTTCGAGGCCCTGGCCAAGGAAAGCATCAACATCCAGATGATCTCGACTTCGGAAATCAAAGTCTCCGTAGTGATCGAAGAGAAGTATCTGGAACTGGCTGTGCGCGCTCTGCACACGGCTTTCGAACTGGACGCACCGGCCCGCCAGGGCGAGTGATGCGTTTGCCAAAAGGCGCGGTCTGACCGCGCCTTTTGTTTTTTTGAATGGCGTGCCCCCCCCGAGCCTGTTCTTTTGCTCGCGCTAGTCAATACTCAGGCATGTAGGGCTGCGACCGCTCCGGTTGTGGGTCGAGTGCCTTTTTTTTGCAGACTGTTGTCCCTGAAATGAAATGCGTGAGGAGAAAGGTATGCTGATTCTGACTCGTCGGTGCGCAGAAAGCCTGATTATCGGTGATGGCGAAATCACCGTGACCGTGCTCGGCGTCAAAGGAAATCAAGTGCGCATCGGTGTTAATGCCCCGAAAGAGGTGGCTGTTCACCGGGAGGAAATTTACCTGCGTATCAAGAAAGAGAAGGACGAAGAACCAAGCCATTAATTTTTATCGTTTTTTATGTTTGCAAACGGGGAAGAAGCTGGTTAATATACGCCCCGTGTTGCGGAGAGCTGGCCGAGTGGCCGAAGGCGCTCCCCTGCTAAGGGAGTACACCTCAAAAGGGTGTCGGGGGTTCGAATCCCCCGTTCTCCGCCATTATTTGCGTAGTACGTTGTAATCTGGCTTCTTCGGTAAGTTGTTGAAATTACTAGAAAAAGTGTTTGACATAGAGATTAAACGGCCTATAATGCGCGGCAACAAATGCACTCGTAGCTCAGCTGGATAGAGTACTCGGCTACGAACCGAGCGGTCACAGGTTCGAATCCTGTCGAGTGCACC
>NZ_JBGLYV010000137.1:0-13474 GCF_047304225.1 Pseudomonas sp. Pseusp3
GGCCCTTTCGCGAGCAAGCCCGCTCCCACATTTAACCGGGTTCTTCCAGAAAGAAACGCGGTTGAATGTGGGAGCGGACTTGCTCGCGAAGAGGCCAGTCCGGGCACCACAGTTTTCTCGCAGCCAACAAAAAGCCCACCAAAAGGTGGGCTTCTCGTTTTCACAGCGCTATCAGAAATACTTCATCTTCGGCGCTTCTTCTTTCAACGGCTCGTTCTTCGCCGTCTGTTCGTTCCAGCCACCACCCAGGGCCTTGTACAGGTTGACCTGGCTGACCAGTTGCGCCAGACGGTCGGTGATCAACACCTGTTGCGCACTGAACAGCTGACGCTGGGCATCGAGGAAGGTCAGGTTGCTGTCGACACCGATGCGGTAACGACGCTCGGCCAGGCCGTAGTACGCCTGGTTGGCACTGACGAAATCTTTCTGTGCCTGCAACTGCTGGACGTAGGTCTGGCGGGCGGCCAGGCCGTCGGCGACTTCCTGGAAGGCCGTTTGAATGGACTTCTCGTAATTCGCCACGCTGATGTCTTTCTGGATTTTCGAGTAATCCAGGCTGGCGCTCAGGGCGCCGGCGTTGAAGATCGGCAGGTTGATCTGCGGCTGGAACAGCCAGGTGCCCGAACCACCCTTGAACAGGCCGGACAGGTCCGGGCTCAGGGTGCCGGCATTGGCCGTGAGGCTGATGCTCGGGAAGAACGCAGCCCGTGCCGCGCCGATGTTGGCGTTGGCGGCCTTCAGGTTGTACTCGGCTTGAAGGATGTCCGGACGACGCTGCAGCAGGTCCGACGGCAAGCCGGGCGGAACGTCGCTCAGCAGGTCGTCGTCAAGCGGTTTGGCCGCTTGCAGGTTGGCCGGGACTCCAGTGCCGAGCAGCAGCACCAGGCTGTTCTCGTCCTGGGCGACCTGACGAGTGTACTTGGCCAGTTGCGCACGGGCGTTTTCCACCGAGGTGCGCGACTGCGCCAGGTCCAGGGCCGAAGCGACGCCGACTTCGTTGCTGCGGGCGGTGAGCTTGTAGCTCTCCTCGAAGGTGGCCAGGGTGTCCTGGGTCAGCTTGTACAGTTCCTTGTCGGCCTGCCAGGTCAGGTAGGCGTTGGCCACGCTGGCCACCAGGCTGATCTGCGTGCTGCGACGGCCTTCTTCAGTGGCGAAGTACTTTTGCAACGCTTCTTCGTTCAGGCTGCGAACCCGACCGAACAGGTCGAGTTCATAGGCGCTGACCCCGACCGTGGCCGAGTAGGAACTGGTGATGCCGGCTTTGCCGGTCTGCGAAGCGTCAGCCGGAACGCGCTGACGGCTGCCGGTGCCGTTGGCCGAGACGGCCGGGAACAGATCGGCGCGGGAGATGCGGTACTGAGCCGCAAACGCGTCGATGTTCAGGGCCGCGACACGCAGGTCCCGGTTGTTTTCCAAGGCAACCTGGATCAGCTGTTGCAGCGCCGGGTCATGGAAAAACTGCTTCCAGCCCTGCTCGGCAGCGGCTTGCGCCGGTGCCTGGGCCGGCGAGTACGCCGGGCCCTGCGGGTACTGCCCCGCCACCGGCGCTTCGGGCTGCTGATAATCAGGTATCAGCGAGCAACCACCGAGCACGAAGGCGGCGACTGTCAGGGAGAGTAGCGACTTGCTCATTAGCCAGCCTCTTTAGAAGTTTCAATAGCGTCATCCTGGTCGGCGATTTTACGCTGGCCAATGGACGACACGGTGACGAAGAACAGCGGGACCCAGAAGATCGCCAGCACAGTGGCCGTGATCATACCGCCGATCACGCCCGTACCGATTGCATGCTGGCTACCGGAACCTGCGCCCGTGGATATCGCCAGTGGTACCACACCCAGCACGAAGGCGAGCGAGGTCATGATGATCGGTCGCAGACGCATGCGGCAGGCTTCGATTGCGGCATCGCGCAGGCTACGCCCTTGTTCGTGCAGTTCCTTGGCAAATTCGACAATCAGAATGGCGTTTTTCGCCGCCAGACCGATAGTCGTCAACAGACCTACCTGGAAGTACACGTCGTTGGACAGACCGCGCAGGCTGGTGGCCATCAGTGCACCGATGATCCCCAGCGGTACCACCAACATCACCGCGATCGGAATCGACCAGCTTTCATACAACGCCGCCAGGCACAGGAACACCATCAGCAGCGACAGGGCGTACAGCGCCGGCGCTTGCGAACCGGACAGACGTTCTTCGTACGACAGGCCGGTCCAGGAAATACCGACGCCCGCCGGCAGTTTCTTGGCAATGGCTTCGACCTCGAGCATGGCTTCACCGGTGGAGTAACCCGGTGCCGGGGCGCCGAGGATTTCCATCGCTTCCACGCCGTTGTAGCGAGCCAGTTTCGGCGAACCGTAAATCCACTCGCCCTTGGCGAACGCCGAGAACGGAACCATGGTGCCGCTGGCGTTGCGCACGTACCACTTTTGCAGGTCTTCAGGGCCCATTCGAGCGCCTGGCTTGCCTTGCACGTAAACCTTCTTCACCCGACCGCGGTCGATGAAGTCGTTGACGTAGCTACTGCCCAGGGCAATCGACAGGGTGTTGTTGATGTCGGCGATGGTAATGCCCAGGGCACTGGCCTTCTCGTCATCGATTTCCAGCTGGTATTGCGGTTCGTCGTTCAGGCCGTTCGGACGCACCTGAGTGAGAATCTTGCTTTGTGCGGCCATACCGAGGAACTGGTTGCGCGCTTGCATCAGTTTTTCGTGGCCGATACCGGCGCGGTCCTGCAGGAACACGTCGAAACCGGTGGCGTTACCCAGTTCCAGTACCGCCGGTGGCGCGAAGGCGAATACCATGGCATCGCGGAAGGTGAAGAAGTGCTGCTGGGCACGGGCCGCCACCTTGAACACGTTGTTCTCGGCGTTACGTTCGTCCCAGGGTCTGAGCATGATGAACGCCATACCCGAACTCTGGCCACGGCCGGCGAAGTTGAAGCCGGTCACGGTAAACACCGAGTTCACCGCATCGCCCTCGCCGCCATCCTTGCCCGGGCGCAGCAGGAATTCACGCATTTCATCGACGACCACCTGGGTACGCTGGGCTGTGGAGCCGGCCGGGGTTTGCACTTGGGCGAACAGTACACCCTGGTCTTCCTCAGGCAGGAACGCCGTTGGAATGCGGGTGAACAGCCAGATCATGCCAACCACGATCAGCAGGTACGCCAGCAGATACGGGATCTTGCGCTGCAGGATATTGCCGACACCGCGTTCGTAGCTGCGAACGCCGCGGTCGAAATTGCGGTTGAACCAGCCAAAGAAGCCGCGCTTGGGTACGCCGTGCTCGCCTTTCGGGATCGGCTTGAGCATGGTGGCGCAAAGTGCCGGGGTGAAGATCAGCGCGACCAGTACCGACAGGGCCATGGCCGAGACGATGGTGATCGAGAACTGTTTGTAGATCACACCGGTGGAACCGCTGAAGAACGCCATTGGCAGCAGAACCGCCGACAGCACCAGGGCGATACCGACCAGTGCGCCCTGGATCTGGCCCATGGACTTCTTGGTGGCTTCTTTCGGGGACAGGCCTTCCTCGCTCATCACCCGTTCGACGTTTTCCACCACGACGATGGCGTCGTCCACCAGCAAGCCGATGGCCAGCACCATGCCGAACATGGTCAGGGTGTTGATGCTGAAACCGGCGGCCGCGAGGATGCCGAATGTACCGAGCAATACCACCGGCACGGTCATCGTGGTGATGATGGTGGCACGGAAGTTCTGCAGGAACAGGAACATCACCAGGAACACCAGGGCGACCGCTTCGACCAGGGTGTGAACCACGCCCTTGATCGATTCGGTTACGACCGGAGTGGTGTCATACGGGAACACCACTTCCATCCCTTGCGGGAAGAACGGCTTGAGGCTGTCGATGGTCGCGCGCAGGGCCTTGGCGGTATCGAGAGCGTTGGCACCGGTGGCCAGTTTCACGGCCAGGCCGGAAGCCGGGGCACCGTTGAACTGGGCGTTGATGCTGTAGTTCTCGCCCCCCAGACCGACTTCGGCAACATCCCTCAAGCGAACCTGGGAACCATCCTTGTTGACCTTGAGCAGGATCTTGTCGAACTCTTCCGCGGTCTGCAGGCGGGTCTTGCCGATGATCGTCGCGTTCAACTGGGTGCCGGGCAGGGCAGGCAGGCCGCCGAGCTGGCCGGACGACACCTGGACGTTCTGCGCGGCGATGGCGGTTTTGACGTCGATCGGGGTCAGGTTGTAGTTGTTCAGCCTGGCCGGGTCGAGCCAGATGCGCATGGCGTACTGGGAACCGAACACCTGGAAGTCGCCGACACCGGCGGTCCGCGAGATCGGGTCCTGCATGTTCGACACGATGTAGTTGGACAGGTCGTCCTTGGTCATGCTGCCGTCACGCGACACCACGCCGATCACCAACAGGAAGTTCTTCACGGCCTTGGTGACGCGGATACCTTGCTGTTGCACTTCCTGCGGCAGCAGCGGGGTCGCCAGGTTCAGCTTGTTCTGGACCTGAACCTGCGCGGTGTCGGAGTTGGTGCCTTGCTCGAAGGTCGCGGTAATGGTCATGGTGCCGTCGGAGTTACTTTCCGACGAGACATAACGCAGGTGATCGATACCGTTGAGCTGTTGCTCGATCACCTGAACCACGGTGTCCTGAACCGTTTGTGCCGAAGCACCCGGGTAGGCCACGGAGATGGCGATCGCTGGAGGCGCAATGCTCGGGTACTGGTTGATCGGCAACCGGAGGATCGATAGTGCCCCGACCAGCATGATCACCAGGGCAATTACCCAGGCGAAAATCGGACGGTCGATAAAAAATTTCGACATGGTTTACTCCCCTTGGCCGCCAGAGGCTTTGTCAGCTACCTGGGCGGGGGCCGGGTTCTTTACGGCTACGTTGGTCGCTTCACTGGCCTTGACTTCGATGCCAGGTTTGACGAATTGCAGACCTTCGGTGATCAGGCGATCGCCGGCCTTCAGGCCGTCTTCGATCAGCCATTGGTTACCGACGGTGCGGTTGGCCTTGAGTTGACGCAGTTCGACCTTGTTGTCCGGGCCGACAACCAGTGCGGTCGGCGTACCTTTGAGGTCGCGGGTCACGCCTTGCTGCGGGGCCAGGATCGCCGCGCTGTTCACACCGGCCAGCAATTTGGCGTGCACGAACATGCCTGGCAGAAGGGTGTGGTCAGGGTTCGGGAAAATGGCGCGCAGGGTGACGGAGCCGGTGGTCTGGTCAACCGAGATTTCGGAGAACTCCAGCTTGCCGTCCAGCTTGTAGTCGCTGCCGTCTTCGAGGGTCAGCTTGACCGAGGCCGCATTGTCGCCGGCTTTCTGCAGGCGACCGCTTTCCAGCTCACGGCGCAGTTGCAGCAGCTCGACCGAGGACTGCGTCACGTCGACGTAGATCGGGTCGATTTGCTGAATCACCGCCATCGCATCGGCCTGGGCGTTGCTGACCAGTGCGCCTTCGGTCACCGAGGAACGGCCGATACGGCCGGTCAGCGGGGCGTTGACCTTGGTGTAGCGCACATTGATCTGCGCGGTTTGCAGCGCGGCTTCCGATTGCAGGCGGTTGGCTACTGCGGTGTCGTATTCCTGACGGCTTACGGCTTGTTCGTCGACCAATTGCTTGTAGCGGTCGGAAATCGACTTGGTCGAACGCAGGTTCGCTTCGGCGCTGGCGAGCGTTGCTTCATAGATCGATGGATCGATCTGATAGAGCTGCTGACCGGCCTTGACGTCGCTGCCCTCCTTGAACATGCGCTTGAGAATGATGCCGTTGACCTGAGGACGGACTTCGGCAATGCGGAATGCGCTGGTGCGGCCTGGCAGATCGGACGTCAGGGTGAAAGCTTGAGGTTGCAGAGTCACGACGCCGACCTGAGGCGGTGGGGCGGCCGGTGCTGCCTCTTCCTTTTTGCATCCGCTGAGCAGCGATGCCAGGGCGACGGCGGCGACCAGAGCGGTAACAGCTGGCTTGAATTGCATGAAAATCCTCGGGTCAGGCGCGCAAGGAGCGCACTAGAAAGGTGGAAGGTTGAAAAGTGTATGCCGAGTGGATAAGTAGCTTGCTAAGGAATATACTTACGTACATGGCTGTTTGTAAATACCCAGGCTGCGTATCAACACCGTTACACCAGCCGTTACACAAACCGTTGAAAGGTTGGAATTGTAGGCCGGGGACGAACCCCCAGAACGTTCGCCCCACTTTTATTCAGCTGATATTCAGACATCGCTGAAGCACCCTGATTGAGGTTGTACTGCCATGGTCCGTCGTACCAAAGAGGAAGCTCAGGAAACCCGCGCGCAAATTCTCGTGGCGGCCGAAAAGGCCTTTTTCGAGCGAGGCGTGGCGCGCACGACCCTGGCGGACATCGCGACCCTGGCCGGCGTCACTCGAGGGGCCATTTACTGGCATTTCAGCAACAAGGCGGATCTGGTGCAGGCCATGCTCGACACCTTGCATGAGCCACTGGAAGAAATGGCCAAGGCCAGCGAAAGCGAAGACGAACTCGATCCCCTGGGTTGCATGCGCAAACTGTTGATTCATTTGTTTCATCAAATTGCGCTGGACCCGAAAACCCGACGCATCAATGAGATTCTTTTTCATAAGTGCGAATTCACCGATGAAATGTGCGACCTGCGCCAACAACGCGTGTCGGCCAGCCTCGAATGCAATGTGCGGATCGGCTTGGCCCTGAGTAATGCCGTGAACCGCGGTCAGTTGCCGGAAAACCTCGACACCGCCCGCGCCGCGATCAGCTTGCATGCTTATATAGACGGCATCCTGTACCAGTGGTTGCTGGCCCCCGACAGTTTTCAATTGCACACCGAAGCCGAGCGTTGGGTTGATACCGGACTGGATATGCTGCGCTTGAGCCCCAGCCTGCGCAAATGAAACAAAATACGTAATTGGCTCCGCGTGTGTCGGCCGGGGACCTTTTCGTCACTCGATGTGCCGTAATGGGGTGCTTTTATATACGTACCCCGGGCGGGATGACAGGCAGCCAGCTCAGTATTTTGTAGGGATTTTGTGTCTTGGGTGTGAAGGGAGGGGGGAGCGAGGCTGACTCAGCCCCATCAGAACAGTATTTCCTGCTGATGAGGCCGGGAGCTGAGTCAGCTTTGATCGAAAAAACTCAAAGTCTCATCAACCTAAAGTGATTTCCACCTCGAAGTTGCAGGGGGCGTCATCATTCGTTCTGGTGATTGTGCTTGAACAGTTTAACCTGGACTTGCCAATCGAAGTCACAGTGCTTTTTCTCGTTGGTCTGAGTGTGGGTGTAAAAAAACCGTAAGAAGAATTCATGATCATGCCGAGATCAAAGCGAATACAGACATCCTGATCGGTGAAGTCTATAAAGTGATTGAACATGATTTTGCCTTTTTTACGGGGAGGTGTGAACTCGTAGGCAAACTCGGATTTGAACGCTATTTTGCTGTCGTCGGGAATTTCAAAGGTGTCGAAATCTGCTTGGCTCAGTGGCAGGCTGGTCTGCGAGATTTTGAATACATGAGACGTGTTATTTATGATTTTCACTATTACACGCGTGTGTTTCGGATCTGTCTCTTGAGTGCGCCACTGCTCGATCTGCTGACTCAGGGCTTTCGCTGCCTCAATTTCCTCGATGAACCCAATAATTTCAACCTTGGCCTTGCCCACCAGGTCTTCAAGCATTGCCTGGTTTTCCTTATCGAGAAAGTGGGGTGAGAGTTGATACAGCAAGCCAATAGAGGTCAGGTTGAAAAAAGAAAGCAGACTTTCATAAGTGCTGTCGGTGTCATTGTCTTGAGTATTAGTCATGTCGATTCCTTTCGAGCTGTCAGGTTGGTTATGGTGTTTGATGGCGAGAGCGCTTGTGGTGTGGGGAAGTTGGTTTTTATTTTTGGTTTTATAAAAGTAGATCGAAGGGTAACTTGCTTGCAATGCTGATGTTGTTTCATTAGTTGAGCGGTAAGAATTAAAAAGCCCCGGCTCTTTCGAGTCGGGGCTTTTGGTTTTCAACGGTTGCCGGTTACAGCGTCGGGTAGTCGATGTATCCGACCGGGCCCTTGGCGTAGAACAGTTCCGGACGCGCTTCGTTCAGCGGCGCGTCAGCCTGCAAGCGTGCCGGCAGGTCAGGGTTGGCAATGAAGGGTACGCCGAAGGCCACTGCATCGGCCTTGCCGCTGGCGAGCAATGCGTTGGCGCTGTCCTTGGTGAAGCGCTCGTTGGCAATGTAGGGGCCACCGAAGGCTTCCTTGAGTTGTGCGCCGAGGCTGTCGGCACCTTCTTTCTCGCGCGAGCAGATGAAGGCAATGCCACGCTTGCCCAGTTCGCTTGCGACGTAGGTGAAGGTTTCGGCCAGGTTGTCGTCGCCCATGTCATGCAAGTCGGCGCGTGGCGACAGGTGCACCCCCACGCGGCCGGCACCCCAGATTTCGATGGCGGCGTCAGTCACTTCCAGCAGCAGGCGCGCACGGTTTTCCAGGGAGCCGCCGTAGTTGTCGGTGCGCTGGTTGGTGCCGCTTTGCAGGAACTGGTCGAGCAGGTAACCGTTGGCGGCATGGATTTCCACACCATCGAAACCGGCGGCCTTGGCGTTCTCGGCTCCGACGCGGTAAGCGTCGACAATGTCGGCGATTTCAGCGATTTCCAGGGCGCGCGGGACAGGGAAGTCGGCCAACGGGCGAACCAGGCTGACGTGGCCCTTTGGCTGGATGGCGCTCGGCGCGACCGGGGCTTCACCGTTCAGGTACAAACCGTGGGAAATGCGGCCCACATGCCACAACTGCAGGAAGATCTTGCCACCCGCGCCATGGATAGCCTTGGTCACGTTGGACCAGCCGCGCACCTGATCGTTGGACCAGATGCCCGGGGTGTCCGGGTAGCCGACGCCCATCGGGGTAACCGACGTGGCTTCACTGAGGATCAGGCCGGCGGAAGCGCGCTGTACGTAGTACTCGGCCATCAGCGCGTTCGGCACGCGACCTTCGTCGGCGCGGCAGCGGGTCAGTGGCGCCATGATGATGCGGTTGGCCAACTCGAGGTCGCCCAGTTTGATCGGATCGAAAATAGTCGTCATTTAATGCAACCCTCGTGAGGTAATGGTCTGTCAGTTGGTAGCAGGGGCCAGATCGGGATTGCCGCTCTGACGGAAGGTAATCAGGGTGACCAGCAGGGCGAGTACCGCCAGGGCCGCTGCGGCGAGGGGGACGCTGGTCAGGCCGAAGCCGTGGGCGATCACGCTGCCGCCGACCCAGGCACCGAGTGCGTTGCCGATGTTGAAAGCGCCGATGTTCAGGGTCGACACCAGGTTCGGTGCGTCTTTGCCGAAGGTCACCACGTTCACCTGCAAGGCCGGTACGGCGGCAAAGCACGCGGTGGCCCAGAGGAACAGGGTGATTTCGGTCGGGATCAGCGCGACGCTGGTCCAGGTCAGCACGGTGGACACCACGGCCATGGTGATGAACACGCCGATCAGCGTGGCGGCCAGGCCTTTGTCGGCCATCTTGCCGCCGATGATGTTGCCGACCGTCAGGCCCAGGCCGATGAGCATCAGGGTCCAGGTCACGCCACGGGGCGAGACGCCGGTGACTTCGCCCAGCAGCGGCGCGACATAGGTGAACAGAGTGAACACCGAGGCGGCGAACAGTGCCGTCATGCTCAGGGACAGCCAGATGCCACCGCCCTTGAGCGCGGCCAGTTCGGCGCGCATGTCGAGTTTTTCTTCATCACGCTTGGCTGGCAGGAAGCGGATCAAGCCGATGAGTGCGATCACACCGATCACGGTCACGGCCCAGAAGGTCGAACGCCAGCCGGCTTCCTGACCGAGGGCAGTGCCCAGCGGTACGCCGAGGACGTTGGCCAGGGTCAGGCCGGTGAACATCAAGGCCACGGCCGAAGCGCGTTTGTTGGCAGGCACCAGGCCGGCAGCCACCACCGAACCGATACCGAAGAAGGCGCCATGACAAAGGGCCGTCACCACACGGGCAAACATCAGCACGTTGTAGTCACTGGCCACTGCACAGAGCAGGTTGCCGATAATGAAAATGCCCATCAACGCCACCAGCGCAGCCTTGCGCGGCAGCCTGGAGGTGGCCAGCGCCATGAACGGCGCGCCGATGGCCACGCCCAGGGCGTAACCGGTCACCAGCCAGCCGGCACCGGGAATCGACACACCGAGGTCAGCCGCCACGTTGGGCAGCAGGCCCATGATGACGAACTCGGTGGTGCCGATGGCGAAGGCGCTCAAGGCCAGGATGAGTAGCGAGAGGGGCATGGGGTAATTCCTTTTTTAAGCTGACTGACGTTAAGGGTCAGAGCTCTTTACTGAATGTTTTGAGGAATTCCTGGATGGTTTCCTCGTTGCGTTTGAAAAAGTGCCACTGGCCGACTTTGCGGCTGCTGATCAGGCCGGCGCGTTGCAGGGTCGCCAGGTGTGCGGACACCGTGGATTGCGACAGGCCGCAACGCTGATCGATCTGCCCGGCGCAAACGCCGTGTTCGTTGCTGTGGGACTGGTCGGGAAATTCGACGGTCGGGTCCTTGAGCCAGTGCAGGATTTCTCGCCGGACTGGGTGTGCCAGGGCTTTTATTATTTCGTCGAGATTGATGGTCATGATGTGGGCTCGTGATGTTTAAAACGCTATATCGCGATGAGGCGAACTTTAAATCGGTATTTCGCGATATACAAATATGATTTGGCTCTGACCAGCTCACATTTCGATATATCGAGTTATAACGATATGTTGAGTGTAACAAGGCAATGGGGCAGTGCTAAGCTGCGCCCATGAACTATCTCGCACATCTTCACCTCGGTGGCCAGCGTCCTGGTCAATTGCTCGGCAGCCTGTATGGCGATTTCGTCAAGGGACGGCTGCAAGGGCAGTTCGCTCCGGAAATCGAGGGGGCTATCCAGTTGCACCGCAGCATCGACGTGTTCACCGATCGGCATCCGCTGGTGGATGTCGCGTTGTCGCGTTTTTCTCTGACCCGTCGTCGCTACGCGGGGATCGTGCTCGACGTGTTTTTCGACCATTGCCTGGCCCGGGACTGGGCGCTGTATGCCGACCGGCCCCTGGCGCTGTTCACCTCGGACGTTTACCGGGTGCTGTCCAGCGAACGGCAATTGCCGGGGCGGCTGGCGCAGATTGCACCGCACATGGTGGCCAATGACTGGTTGGGTTCTTATCGGGAGTTCGAAGTGCTGGAGCAGGTATTGCGCGGGATCTCGCGTCGCCTGACCCGGCCGGAGGAACTGGCAGCGGCGATGCAGGAGTTGCGGCGGTTGTATGAACCGTTGAGCGAGGACTTTCGGTTGTTCTATCCGCAGTTGCAGGATTTCGCCCGGAGCTATCCAACAACATAAAACCCCTGTGGGAGCGGGCTTGCTCGCGAATGCGGTGTATCAGCTGACATTTGAGCTGAATGACACTCCGTATTCGCGAGCAAGCCCGCTCCCACAGGGGATATTCGTTCAGGCTGCGATAGCTGGGCGCATCGGGGCTTGCTGTTTTTCCGGGATCGCCCCGAACAACGCTTTCTGCACCGCCTGCTGCGCTTCGAACGCCAGTGCCGCGCGTTCCCGGCCCTGGCACTCGATTGGCTTGAGCAGATGAATCTCCACGCCGCCACGGTCACTGGCGAACAGACGCATCAGGTGCGAGAGCAGATCATCGTCGCCAATGAACGGTGCCAGCGCGCAAGGCTTACCATCACGCACGTAACGAATTGCCACCGGCTGCATCGCCACTTCGGAGTCGATGGCGGCGGACAGCAGGCGACCATGGAAGGTACGCAGCGAACGGCCATCAGTGGTGGTGCCTTCCGGGAACATCAGCAGTGGATAGGCTTGTTCCAGGTGGCGGGTCATCTGCTTGCGGATCAACTGGCTGTCACCCGAGCCACGGCGGATAAACAGGCTGCCGGCCTTGGCCGCCAACCAGCCGGCCACTGGCCAGGTGCGCACTTCGGCCTTGGACAGGAACGACAGCGGCGTGAGCATGCCCAGCAGCGGGATGTCGGTCCAGGACACGTGGTTGCTGACCCAGAGCATCGGTGCCTTCGGCAGCTCGCCGTGGACGGTCACGTCAAAGGGCAGGGCGTTGCTCAGGCGGGCCATGAAAAACCGCGACCAGCGCTGACGACGCGCCATCGAATGGGCCATGCCCAGGCGCTCGAATATTCCGAACACGCTGGCCATGCCCAGGCCCAGCGTCACCACCATCAGCACTCGCGCGATTCGCGCGTACACCCGTAACCGGCTCATTACACAGCCGCCTTGAAGTGTTTGGCGTAGCGCGGGCAGAGTTCGTCGCGCTTGAGCAGGATGAACACGTCGGCGACCTGGAAGTCTTCGTCCCAGCATGGCTCGCCGCAGATCTTCGCGCCCAGGCGCATGTAGGCCTTGAGCAGCGGTGGCATTTCGGCAATCACGTTCGACGGGATGTCCAGGCTTGGCAGCGGATTTTTCGGCTCGGCGCGCAGGTGTTCGGTGCACAGGTAGCGCTCGCGCAAACGCTGCATGATCGCGTGGGCCTGCACGCCGCCATCCTGCATCGGAATGCTCGCGCAACCCATCAGGTAGCTATAACCGCCCTGGTTCAGGACTTCGGCCAGTTCACCCCAGAGCACGGCGATGGTGCCGCCGTTGCGGTAGGCCGGGTCGACGCAGGTGCGACCGATTTCCAGGATCGGGCCTTGCAGGTGCACCAGGCCGTGGAGGCTGAATTCTTCTTCGCTGTAAAACTTGCCCAGGCTGCTGGCAGCCGTGTGGTCGAGCAATCGGGTAGTCGCCACCAGACGCCCGGTGTTCAAGTCACGCACGCCGATGTGGGCGCAATGAACGTCGTAGTCATCCATGTCCAGACCCAGTTCAGCGCCCTTGAGTTTGGCGTTGAATTCGCCGCTGAACACGTTGAAGCGCAAGGCCTGGGCTTCCTGCAACGCCTCGGCGCCCAGCAGGCGTTCGGCTTGCAGGCGGCGTTCGTTGCCGGTGTCGCTGATGCGGGCGATCTGAGTCATGGCGAATCTCCGTGCGGGCTGCTCACCCGTCTTTGGGCTACAGCGAATCGACTTTCTTTGTCTAGCCGTGTTGTGCAAAGTCAGGCTATGTAGCCCCGGTGTCATCGCCATTAAGCTTTGGTGATGCTTATATGACAGCCCTCAAGGAGCCTCTTATGCCCTGGCAATCCCTGTTGAACCGCCGCGATCGCTTGCCCGCCAACCCGGATCTTGCCGAGGGTTTCGCGACCTTGTTGCAGCAGTTGGGAACGGTCACGCCGTTTGAACTGGCAGTGCTCGGCGGGCGGTTGATGGCGACACCGGGGCTGGCATTTCTGGTGGGGTATCAAGCGGCCTTGCGCATGCTCTGGCCGAGTGCGCCACTGAGCCTCGGCGCGTTGTGTGCCACCGAACGGCGCAGCCTGCGCCCGGCCGACATGCAAACCCGGCTGAGCGGTTTGCGTCTGAGCGGACGCAAGGATTTCGTCACCGCCGGGGATGCCGCCGACTGGCTGCTGGTGGC
>NZ_JBGLYV010000138.1:0-12942 GCF_047304225.1 Pseudomonas sp. Pseusp3
CAGGGGCAAGAGCCCTTGGTTACTTGGGGCCGGGCGGCGCTCCGCTCTTCCAAGTAACCCGCCGTAAGGGCGGAACCGCCAGCGGCCTTTACCGTAGCAACGGATATGTACACCCGTAAAAAACACGTCGCCCAACACACAGCCATCGCAAGCAGGCTTGCTCGCGAAGACGCCCTGCCAGCCAACCATTTCCTTACGCCTGGCCCGGCAATCTCAGCTCAGCACACAACCCACCCCCTTCACGATTGCTCAAGGTCAACGTCCCGCCAATCGCGATCGCCAGTTGCTGGGCAATCGCCAACCCCAACCCGGTGCCGCCGGTGCTGCGGTTGCGGGAGTTTTCCACGCGGTAGAAGGGTTCCATCACTTGCTTCAGTTCGTCCTCGGCGATCCCCGGGCCGCGGTCGAGGATTTTGATCGACAGGTTGCCATCGGCCTGTTTTTCCACCCGCAATTCGGCAGCACCGGCAAACTTCAGCGCATTGTCCGTCAGGTTGACCAGCACCCGGCGCAAGGCGTGGGGGCGGGTGTCGATCACGGCGGCACTCTTGCCTGTGAGCTGTACGTCCTTGCCCATGTCCTGGTAGTCGAATACCAGGCTGTCGAGGAACGAGTCGAGGTCGGTGCGGCGGCTTTCTTCGGTGGCGCCGTGGATGCTGCGGGCGTAGGCCACGCCTTCGCGTACCAGGTGTTCCATCTCGCCCAGGTCGTTCCACAGTTTGTCTTTTTCGCTGGAGTCGTCCATGAATTCGGCGCGCAGTTTCATGCGGGTGATCGGGGTTTGCAGGTCGTGGGAAATCGCCGCCAGCAATTGCATGCGTTCCTTCAAGTACGCCGCGATGCGTGCCTGCATCGAGTTGAAGGCTCTGGCGGCATGGGCGACTTCAGTCGGGCCTTTTTCGTTCAGGAGCACTGGATGGGCATTGGGGTCCAGGTTCTCGACAGCATCGGCGAGGCGGGTGAGGGGGCGGATGGCGATTCTCACCGCCAGCCAGGAGCAGGCAAGCATCAGCGCCAGTTGTCCTAGCAACACGATGGGCAGCCAGGGCGACAACGGGACCATCGCCGGGCGGACGTCGATGGTCAGCGGGCTGCCATCGGCCAGGTTCAAGTGCACTTGAAAATGTTTGTTCGGCCCGGGGATGTCGGTAAAGGTCATCGGGTAATCGTGACCGATGGCGTCCTTGATCGAGGCGATGGCGATGGGCGCATCGGGCATGTCGGTGCGTATGGGCGTGCCCGGCGAACCTTCATTGAGCAGGTAACGGTAATTGCGTCGTTCCAGTTGTTGCAGCCATCCGGCTCGCTCATTGGCGGGCAAGCGGTCGAGGATGGCAATGGACGTGGAAACGTCGGTTTCCAGATTGCCGAGCATGGTGTTTTTCGACGATTCGTAGCGCTCGTAATATTGCGCGCCGAAGGACAACGCCTGGGCGAGGATCAGGCCGATCAGGAAAATCAGCGACAGCCGTGAGGCCAGGGTGCGCGGCCAATGCAACGCCTGCGTCATGATTGATCGCCCAGGATTTCCACCGGTAGGGAAAATACATAGCCTTCGCTACGCACGGTCTTGATGTAGGCCGGTTCGCGGGCGTCGTCCAGCAGGCGCTGGCGCAGACGACTGACCAGCAGGTCGATGGAGCGGTCGAACAGGTCGGCATCGCGTCCCTGGGTCAGGTTGAGCAATTGATCACGGTTGAGCACCCGTTGCGGATGATCGAGAAACACCCGCAGCAATCGATATTCGGCGCCGCTCAAGGCAACCATGGTGCCGTCGGCATCGAGCAGGTGACGGGCCGAGGTGTCCAGGCGCCAGCGGCCGAAGGCCAGCAGCCGGCTGGCTTCGGTCACCACCAGGTTCGGCGGCAGCATGCGGGTGCGTCGTAGCACCGCGTTGATCCGCGCCAGCAGTTCGCGGGCAGCGAACGGCTTGACCAGGTAGTCGTCGGCGCCCATTTCCAGGCCGAGGATGCGGTCGGTTTCATCATTGCGGGCGGTGAGCATCAGTACCGGCGTGGCCTTGTGCTTGCCAGCGCGCAATTCGCGGCACAGCAGCAGGCCATCGTCCCCCGGCATCATGATGTCCAGCACGATCAGGTCCACCGGGGTGGTTTCCAGAAAAGCGCGCATCTGCCGTCCATCCGCCACGACGGTGGTGCGCAGGCCGTTCTTCTTCAGGTAGTTGCCTACCAGCTCGCGGATTTCGCGGTCATCGTCAACGATGAGGATGTGATCAACGTGATCCATTGGGCCAAACCTCTGATGAATGGGGATTGCCACACAGTCTATCGAGCCAGGGCGGAGTCGCCTGCCGCCCTTTGTATTGCAGTGTATCCGGCTTGCCTGCGGATACACACGAAGGCAAAAAAGCCGGTTTCCGGCGGTTTTGTATTGCTTTGTATCCAGGCACCGTTCTGATACGTACCGATTGATTCTCGCCGATTCCCGACACAGACGAGATACCTCGCAGGCTTTTAATAGGTTCCATCGAGGCAAAGCAGAGCGCCTCGGCCCAACGAACAGTTGACCTGTTGAAACCTTGAGGAGTCCGCCATGAACACCAAAGCCATCTACGCCGCCTGCCTGTTTGCCGCACTGAACATCTGCACCTTGTCGGCCCGTGCCGAAGCCGATGTCGCCCCCAAAACCTACACCTACGGCACCCAACTTGACATCAGGAAGGTGGTGTCGCTGACCGAAGACGCTACGCCTTCCTGCGGCGTGGTGAATGCGCGGCTGACGTACCTCGACGCTCAGTCCAAAACCCAGGTGCTGGATTACCGCAAATTCGCTGACAACTGCAACTCGGAAAACTGAGTGTTGCGATCAACCACCGCTTAATCCATTTGAAACAGGAAGGACATCATGAACAACTTTTCCCGCTACCTGACCGCCATCGCCTTTACCGTCGCCGGTGCGGCAGCCCACGCCAACGCTGCTGTCGAGCAAAGCGCCTGCGCCAGCAACACCTGCTTCCAGCTCACGCCGGTAGCAGAGAAGGGCACCCAGGGCTTCCTGGCGCAAGACGGTTCCAGCCGTACGCCGCAAGGGCAGATGCTCGCCGAGAACGGCACCAGCCGCACGCCTCAGGGGCATTTGCTGGATGAGCAAACAGCTTGAGAACACCCTCAATCCACTGTGGGAGCGGGCTTGCTCGCGAAAGCGGTGTGTCAGGCAATACATATGTCGACTGACACACCGTCTTCGCGAGCAAGCCCGCTCCCACATGGGTTCTGTGTCGCCCTTTAACCTGTATCTGGTGATCCCATGTTACTCATCGCTTTCCTGGGCGGCATATTGACCGTCCTCAGCCCGTGCATCCTGCCAGTCGTGCCTTTCCTGTTCGCCGGAGCCGACCGCACACGCTCTTCGATCCTGCTCACCCTCGGCGGCATGGTCCTGACCTTTGCCCTGGTCTCCAGCCTGGCCGTGGTCAGCAGTGAGTGGGTGATTCAGGCCAGCAACACCGGCCGCCATGTAGCGCTGGCGGTGATGGTGCTGTTTGCCCTGTCGCTGATCTCCGCCCGGGTTGGTGACTGGCTGGCCCGTCCCTTCGTTTTGCTGGGCAATCGCATCGACCCGGACTCGCGCAAGATGTCCGGGCCGCTGGCTTCGATCATGATCGGTGTCGCCACCGGGCTGCTCTGGGCGCCCTGCGCCGGGCCGATCCTCGGGGTGATTCTGACCAGCGCCATGCTGCACGGCGCGAACGCCGGCACCAGTCTGTTGTTGGTGGCCTATGGCGCGGGCAGTGCACTGTCCCTGGGTACCTTGATCTTTGTCGGTCGCGGCCTGGTCAATCGCTTGAAACCGTCGATCCCGGTCACCGGCTGGTTGCGCCGCGGCGCCGGGGTTGCGGTGCTGGCCGGTGCGGCGGTGATTGCAACGGGGGCCAATGACGTGTTGCTGGCCAACACCTCATCCGAAGGTGTCAGCCGTGTCGAGAAAGGCGTGCTGGAAACCGTGCCGAAAGTCGTCGATTACCTGGTCAGCAAGGTCAAGGCCGACAGCTCCATGGACAATGCCCAGGGCGCGATGCCGTCGCTGTCCGGCGCAGTGGACTGGCTCAACTCGCCTGCACTGACCAACGAAGCCCTGAAAGGCAAAGTGGTGCTGGTGGACTTCTGGACCTTCGACTGCATCAACTGCAAGCACACCTTGCCGTACGTGAAGGACTGGGCGAAGAAGTATGAAAAGGACGGACTGGTGGTGATCGGCGTGCACACGCCTGAATACGGCTTTGAACGCATCATCGACAACGTCAAGGCCAAGGTGAAGGAGTACGGCATCACCTACCCGGTGGCGATCGACAACAACTACGCAATCTGGCGCAACTTCGACAACCAGTACTGGCCGGCGCACTACCTGATCGACGCCAAGGGGCAGGTGCGTTACACCCACTTTGGTGAAGGCAGCTACGACACTCAGGAAAAAATCATTCAGCAGTTACTCGAGGAGGCCAAGGCCAGTGCGCCAGCGGCGTAATCCGCTCGATCAATGGCTCACAGGTCTCGCGCCATGAGCCGTTGATCTTTTTCCCACGCCTGAAAATGCTCCAGCAACACCCAGCCGCGCTTGGCGTAATAAGCGCTCTGGTCTTGGGTGTGCAGGTAGATCCTCTTCTCGCCGCCGGCTTTGGCTTGCGCGCAAATACCTTCGATCAAGCGCTCTGCCAGGCCCTTGCCGCGTGCCTCGGGGGTGATGAATACGCAAGCGAGCCACGGCCCCAGATCCGGGCGATGGGCCAGGTCGGCCCTGGCCAGTGCTGCGCCGCCCAATAGCTCGTCGTGGTCGAGGGCGATCAGGCATTTCCAGTCGCCATTGTCCTGGCCTTCGGCGAATTCCCGTTGCCAGTCGGGCAGGGGCTGTGCGGCGTATTCGTAGTGGAACTGCTGGTGGATCCACGAAGCGAATGTGTTGCTGTGTTGCATATGTCGAGCAAGCCAGTCCAGGCGGAGTGCCATGTTGTGAGTCCTTTCAGAGGTCAGTCGCTGGGTAGCGAGAGTAGCGGGCCCGAACGGTGCTGTCGCCTCCCCTGGCTCAGCGACCGTTCAACTGATTCGAGGCCGCCTGACCGCGTCGCCATGCCGCCGGCGGTGCTCCAAACTCGCGACGGAAAGCCCGGCTGAAGGCGGTATCGGTCTGGTAGCCGACTTCTTCGGCGATCCGCGTCAATGAGCTGTTGCTGCTGCGTAACAGATTGGCGGCGAGCAACATGCGCCATTGCGTCAGGTACTGCATCGGTGACATCCCCACCAGTTGCTGGAAGCGTTCGGCCAATACCGATCTTGAGGTGCTGGCGGTGCGCGCCAGTTCGTCCAGCGTCCAGGCGTGACAGGGTTTTTTGTGCAAGGCGTTGAGGGCGGCGCCGACGATGCGGTCACGTACGCCGGCCAGCCAGCCGGTGCGGCCTTCGCCTTGTTCATTCATGTACAGGCGCAGCACTTCGATGAACAGCACTTCGGCGAGTTTGGCCAATACCCCTTCGCCGCCGGGGCGGGGCGAACGGGCTTCGGCGAGGGCATAACGCACGGAGGACTCCAGCCAGACACCGGCACTCGAACCGCGCACATTGACCCGCACCGCGGCCGGCAATCCCTTGAGCAACATGCCCGCCAGCCGCGTGTCGCACGCCAGGTAGCCGCACACCAGGCGGGTGACCGCGCCACCGCCGCCATAACTCAACTGCCGGGGCCGGCGCGCCAGCACCGCATCCAGTCGCGCACCCGTGGCCGGGGGCAATCCCGGTCGGGAGCACATGCGATGGGCATCGCCCTGGGGGAAGATCACCACGTCGCCCGCGCTCAGCAGCAGCGGCGGGTCATCGCCCAGTTCGACGTAGCACTCGCCCTCGGTGATCAGGTGAAAGATCACCACCCGTTCCGCATCGGGCTCCAGAAACGGCGCCGCCGTGTCGGCACTGGGCGACTGGTAGCACCAGGGCGCGGTGAACCGGGCGTTGATGAAGATCGCGCCGACCAGGTGCACGACTCGCAGGGTCTGTGACAGGGCGTCCATTGGGGATTTCCCGTAGAAGGAGTTCTGATTGTGAGCGCCTCGGCGAGCAACGTGGAATCTCCGGACGATCGGGCAGGCTTGGGCGACGATCGGACAGGACGCGAGCGTCCGTCAGGACGATAGTTGGTTCACAGGGTCTGTACCGGCCCTGCCACCCACAACAAGAAAAGAGAGGTTGCCATGCCGAAGTTCGTGATTGAACGTGAGATCCAGGGCGCCGGAGCTCTGTCGGAAAGGGATTTGAAAGCCGCTTCGCTAAAGTCCTGCCAGGCTTTGCGTGAGCTGCCGGAGGTGCAGTGGCTGCAGAGTTATGTCACCGGTGACAAGCTCTACTGCGTGTATATCTCGCCGAGCGAGGCGCAGATCCAGGAGCACGCCAGAATCAGTGGTTTTCCCGCCAACCGCATTTCCCAGGTCATGAACATCATCGATCCGACGACGGCGGAGTAACCGCGGTCAGGCCCGATTCGTGTTTCAACCCAGAGACCGTCTCCATGAGTACACCCATTGATCTGACTGCCTTGAAAAACCGCCAGATGGCCTCCTGGGCCAGCGGCGACTACGCTGTGATCGGCACCACCCTGCAAATTGTCGGCGAGCAACTGGCCGAAGCCTGCGACCTGTTGTGCGATGAGCGCGTGCTCGACGTTGCCGCCGGCAACGGCAATGCGACCCTCGCTGCGGCGCGTCGTGGCTGCCAGGTGACGTCCACCGACTATGTCGCTGCCTTGCTCGAACGCGGCGAAGAGCGGGCCCGGGCAGAACGCCTGAACGTCGCCTTCCAGGTCGCCGATGCCGAAGCCTTGCCTTTTGCGGATGCGAGTTACGACGCCGTACTGTCGACCTTCGGCGTGATGTTCACGCCGGACCAGCCCAAAGCCGCCGCGGAGCTGGCGCGAGTCTGTCGCCCGGGTGGGCGGATCGGTCTGGCCAACTGGACGCCGGAAGGCTTCGTCGGCCAGATGTTCAAGACCCTGGGCCAACACCTGCCACCCCCGCCGGGAGCGAATCCACCCTCGCGCTGGGGCACCGAAGCCTGGCTGCACGAGCATTTTGACGAGCGCGAATTTCTGCTCCAGGTGACGCGCCGCACGTTTAATTTCCGCTATCGCTCGGCGGTGCATTTCATCGACACCTTCCGCGACTGGTACGGGCCGATGCACAAGGCCTTCGCCGCGCTGCCCGCCGACGGCGCCAAGGCCCTGGAGAAGGACCTGACCGAGCTGATCAACCGGATGAACCGGGCGGGTGACAAGTCGCTGGTGGTGCCGAGTGAATACCTGGAGGTGGTGATTACGCGGCGTTGAGTGGCCATGCATAACCCCTTGTAGGAGCGAGCTTGCTCGCGAAGAGGTCATCCCTGATAACCCAAGTCTGCGATCTTTTGATGTTAAACCCAAATGCAAAAACGGCGCCCGAAGGTGCCGTTTTTTTTCGCCTGTTCCTGTAAACGGAGATCAGAAAATCAGGTCAAGCGAGTCGGTCAAAGGCAGCGGCGGTTATTCAGGTGGGTCAAGTTGGTCCAGCGCGCGGTTCACCGCCAGCTCGCCCAGCATGATGACTTGCGCAATGCCGAGTAGGGAGTTGCGCCTGGGGCCTTCCATATGATCCGCCAAGTCCATGGTCATGACATTGGCCGAAGCCAGCGATTCGCATGCATGGGCCAGCAGGGTTTCTGTATCGAGCTCTGGGTTGACGAAGAACATCGTGCCGACTGAGCGCGGATTGTCCATGATGGGGACGTCTGGCTTCAGGTGATAGTCGAGGGTCTGTTCGGCGTCTACGTGAGGTTTTTTTGAATCGGCGTTTTCGTACGGGGATGGTGGATCGGTCTTCGGCGGATTGGGTGTGACCTTGAACATAGATGGAACTCCGACGCTATTAAAAGGAGCCATCACCGCCCCGCTACCAAACGAAGGGTGGCGACCATACGAAGGTTGGTAGACCGGGCATCGGAACCGGCGCCCCCGAAGGAGCCCTGCGCATGGTCACCATAAAAACACCGCCCAGACACTGGGCAGTAAAGGTGACGCTATGCGTCGATGCTTCGGGCCTACCAAGCCCGATCACTGATTTTTCAATGACCGGCAAACGATAGAACCCAAGCCCACGACGCACAAGCCGGCGGATTCTGTCGCACCGGTAGGCAACGGCGCAAGGTGGTGTAGCTTTCAGGAAGTAATTTCCCAAGCAATTAAACGGGTACGTTTAATTTTCTTTGAGTGGGCTTCCACTGCGCGAAAAATTAACTTTTTTAACTACCGCTGTAGGAAATTGGTTGTTTGCTTTTGAGAAACTTCCTATTCGTTCATTTGGCTACGCCATTGGATTGCGTTCAGCATATGTTCCACCGTCTTATTCGTCGTCGCCCAAGATTCTCACTGCTCAGCGCTTCTGCCGAGACGAGAGGGAAGGCAACACCAATCGATGCCAATAAGGACGTTGTAAATGAATGCCCCCCTGTACACCTTGCATACCAACGAAGTCTCTCCTGAAATTCTCCGCAGTCTGGACAACTCGCCTTTCACCGAGGAGCAACTTGCGCAATTTGACGAGGAGGCCCGGGCGATCATTGATCGGCAGCGTGCTTACGTTGAAACACATCCACCTCGCGCTATTTACCGAGTCGCATCCGAGGGCAGTCAGACCCGTAACGGCGGGGTGATCCAGCAAGCGACGTCGCCCCTTGAGTTCATATTGGACAGCGGTCAAAAAGTACGTGGAGCGCAGAAAGGCGATTTCGTCGTGTATGCCGATGGCAGGACGGCGCAGATCGTAACCACAGCAGGCGAAGAGAATAGCCATCTGGCGCTGGTCGGTAGTCGTCTGTGCAATGGCGACGAGATCATCAATACATCCCAAGGCATTTGCATGTACGTGGCGCGTGAAGGCGTGCCCATGGGAGAGGATTTTCTGCCCTCCATAGAGGGAGTACAGAACTAATGGAGAAAGGATATTTCATCGGCCTGCATGACAAGACCACCTGCGGCGGCAAAGTGCTGGATGGTGACACTCGGGTCATGATGTTTGGCGTCGCCCATGCGTGCGAAGGTGATCGGGTCACCTGTGGCAAGGACAGCAAGACTTATCGGATTGTGGGGGGCATTTCGCACAAGACCAGCCATGGTAGAGCTATGGCGGGGACGCTTGATAGTCGCAGTAATTGTCCCTGCAAGGCCCAACTGATTCCCTCGGTGTTTACGGCCAGCTATAAAAATGAGCCAAGCCCCGTGCGGAGTGCTACAAGGGCCGCTGTTCAGCCAGCAATTCATTCCGATAGAGCTGAGACGACAAAATTCAATCCGGCTGATCCGAATCTTGCAGGGAAAGCCCCCTCACCACTCGGCGACCTCGGTGCAGCCGGAGGTTGTGACCATCCAGATCAAATGGAAGAGCTTGCCGCCTACATCGCTGGAGAGATGAATCGAAACATCCAACATCCGGCTGTGTTGCAAATGAAAGAGCTGATCAGCTACGACAGTAGCGCGGCTGCCAGGAAATTTCTGGAATTACCGTGGTATGCCAGACTGGCTGGGCCACCGAATTTCAACGCTATCGCGTTGGCTAAGAAGCTTGAGGCGATGGCGATCTGGACTAAACAAGTGGGTCAAAATATGGAGTGGGATCACAAGCCGAAGCTTCGTGAACTATTCCCCGGAGTCCGGCACAAGCAAGGGAAGTACCTCTACTACTACGATATTTGGTCGAACATCCACTACGGTTATGTCGGAATCATAGGGGGGCTTTCCGAAAGCTTGCTGCTAGACGGCGCAGGGGCCGAACAAATTGCATCAGATACCTTGCGCAAGGTCGAAGAGTTACGAACAACCCCCAAAAAGGATAGAGAACTCCCTGGTCCTCGTCCCACCGCCAGCCCTTGGACTCAATTGCGATCATGGGATGATGTAGCTGATAGAGTGTCGATAAGTATCGGTATAAAGCTCGCCAATCAGCACCCTAATGGCGGGATAACAGCGCAGATGATCATGAATAAAGTGTTGGCGGTAGCTCCAGAGAATTGGGGAGATGGAGTCAGTGTCCACGTCTGTAAATAAACCACGATTTCGGTACATAGGATGGCTATGGATTCCATTGTTTCCGTTGCTGGTACTGCAGTTGATGGCCCTATGGAATATTTATGTTCTACCCAGCGCAACCGTCAATTATTCCAAGGATGCCGAGCGGGGATTGCGGTACACATGGAACGTCCAAGACCGGATATACAGGGGACGGATGTCTCCCGGAGGTTCCACCAGTGACCACGGATATCTCTTTCCTGATACCGAATTCTTCATGGAATTTTCTTGGGCTGTCGAGAACGAGCGTTGGCACTGCATCAGCATCACGCCGAAGTGGCCCAACATGCATATTTTCCTCGACGCCGACGGCAACATTGATATGCAGAAAGGGAATGGTATTGATGTAGATAGGTTGAAAGAGTGTCAATGGGATTTGGTGAAACCATAATCGCGAACGGCACCGAAAGGTGCTGTTTTCTTTTTTGCGAGTCCATCGCCTTCGCGAGCAGGCTCGCTCCCACAATTAGTCGCAGGCAAGAAAACTGAGGAGATGGAGTCCGTGTCCACGTCTGCACATAAATCTGGTTGGCGTTACATGCGGTGGTTGTTGATTCTGTTATTACCGATATGGCTGCCGTTGCTGGTGCTTCTGCTTGTTGCCCTTTGGTAAATTGTTGTGCTGCCCGGCGCAACCGTTCATTACTCCAGGAATGGCGCAGACGAATTGCGCTTCATCTGGAATGTGCAACATCGGATATACAAAGGTGGCATGCCGCCCGGCAGCAGTACGCAAGATCATGGCTTCTTGTCTCCAGATGAGAACTTCTTCATGGAGATTTCCTGGTGGAGCAAAAACGTGCGTCCTCACTGCGTCAACATAAACCCGAAGTGGCCCAATACGCACATTTACCTTGATGCCAACGGTGATATTGATCACCGTGAAGGCAGCGGCACGGTTTCGGATCGCCTAAAACAATGCATCACGGATTGGGCGCGCCCATGAAATACTCAACGGGCAGAAAAACAACTGCACATTTAGTATTGCGGTCGATATCAACATGAAGTTCGTAACTACAGGCATTTACATCTCTGTGATGTGGACCCTGTCGATCTCGAAAACTTCCCACCTCAGCTGAAGCGTCTTCTGATGATCAACGTGGTGATGACGATCGCTACCCTGATTTGGATGGCCATTACATACTTGCTACTCAAACTCAGATAACTCGATGGACAAATTTTCAGGTTGTCATTGAAGCACCAAACGCAAAAACGACACGGAAAGGTGCCGTTTTTGTTTGGGGCTGTTCCACCGCTTTCGCGAGCAAGCCCGCTCCCACAGGGGGTGTGTGGTGGTCAATGGCATCTAAATCACTTCGGCACCACGTGCCACCAGCAACTCGCGCAACACCGACCGGTGACAATGCGCTTCATCCTCGCAATAACAGCCCACGGCCAGTGAAGTCTGATGGGACAGCGCGGCCAGCAGGTCGAGCATCTGACTGGCAGCGGGCTGGTTCATCTCGGCCTTGAACTTGCGTCTGAACACCTCCCAGGCCTTGGCATCCTGCGCAGCCTTGGCCTCGGCCACCAACTCCGTACTGGGCGACAGCAGCGGTTGCCAGACATCATAAAAATCCCGACGGGCGAATTCGGCTTTCGGAACGCCCCGGGGAGGGCGGCGTACCGTGCCCAGGCGCAATCCTTCGTCGGGGCGACGGGGTGATCCGAGTTGAACGATATGGACCGGCATGGCTACTTGAGCCGCGATTCGTCGAACCACTCCAGCGCGGTGCGCCAGAAGCAGATGCCCAGGAAATACGCCGACATCAGCAGCCACAGCCCCATCACCAACGGGTTGATCACTGGATGGTTGAGCACCAGCGACAGACTGCACAGCAGCCAGATCGCCGTCACCGCAATGTTGATCGGCATGAACCGGCGCACCCGAAACGGGTGCAGGAATTTCATCCGGGTCACGGTCAGCAGGGCCAGGCCAATGACCGTAATGAAGGTGATCCACGGCGACGGGGCAATGATGTACAGGCACAGGGCAACCACGTTCCAGGCGGCGGGGAAGCCCTGGAAGTAGTTGTCCTTGCTCTTCATGTTGACGTTGCAGAAGCAGAACAGCGACGACACCAGAATCACCGACACGCTCAGCAGCAAGGTGTAGTCCGGCAACGGGATGTAACGATAGATGAACAGTGCCGGGATAAACACATACGTCAGGTAATCGATCACCAGGTCGAGGATCGAGCCATCGAAGCTCGGCAACACCGTCTGCACGTTGACCTTGCGCGCCAGCGCACCGTCCAGTCCGTCGACGATCAGGGCGACGCCCAGCCACAGCAGGCAATGGGTCGGTTGGTTGTCCAGCAGCGACAGGGTGGCGAGGAAAGCGGTGACCACGCCAGTGGCAGTGAAACCATGGGCGCCCCATGCTTTGAGTCTGGCGATGTGCAGGGTTGAGATCACGGGGGCGTTCTCCAGTGAATGAAGCAAGCCGGTTGTCACCCCGCGAACGGGGGCGCTGGCAAAGCGGGTCGGGTTGCAGGTATCGACCGGGTATTGGGGAATAAGGTTCACCACCTATGAATCTTAGCTGCACGGCAAAAAAACACCCCGGACAAATCCGCGGTAGCACGGGCATGTCGGCCCAACGGTGCTGGTACATTCGCCTGCGAGGTCTATCGTTGCCTGACTGGATAAACCCCTTGCCAAGAGGACAAGCGTCATGAACACCAGCGATCTGCTCGAACAATTATTGCGCGCCGGCCAGGGTTCGATGGCGCAACAAGGCGGCACCTCGGCCCAAGGTGGGCTCGGCGACCTCGGTGGATTGCTCGGCGGGTTGTTGGGCGGTGGCGCAGGCGCGGGTGCTGGCGGCGGTGGCGCAGGGTTGGGC